>NZ_CP054492.1:1825171-2129366 GCF_015265455.1 Candidatus Sulfurimonas baltica
ATACTCGATAAATCAAATAATCTTAAATCACTTGAACAACTATTTCCAAAAGATCATCCTATGAGTGAGCATATTTTTCGCTACATAAATCAAAAAAATGGTTTTTTCTTAGCTGTTGGTCCTACTGGTAGCGGTAAAACGACAACTCTAAATGCTATACTCACACAACGAGACAGACTACATGAAGTTATTTATACAATTGAAGACCCTATTGAGTATAAAATAGACTTTATTACTCAATATCAAGTGAATGAAGCTGTTGGATTTAATTTTGACACTGCTATGAAGTCTATAATGCGTCAAGATCCAGATGTTATTGTAATTGGAGAGATGAGAGATAAATTAAGTATTGAAATTGCTCTCAAAGCTTCGCATAGTGGACATATGGTCTACTCTACTCTTCACACTACAAACTCATATATGGCTCTAGAGCGTATCAGAGATGAAGGTGGTGACCTTTTTATATTAGCATACTCTCTTAGTGGAGTAATTGCTCAAAGGCTTGTTCCAAAACTATGTACATGTAAGACACAATCAACAGATGAAATTGGAAAAAAGTATTTTAAATCAGATGATTTTGGCTTTAACAAAAGAGGATGTATAAAGTGTAATTTCAGTGGTTACAACAGTAGAGTATTGCTTACGGATATCGTATTTATACCACCAGATATGAAAACTAGATATACATTTTATATGGCACTTAAAAATAGCACTGTTTTGCAAGCATGGGACCAACTAATTACTTTTAGTTACTACCAATCTGCTCAGTACCTTTATGAGCAAGGTCTATGTGACTATGAATCACTGTCATCAGAGTTATTCTCCTTAGGATATGTAGATGAAGATTAATATATACACTATGCTTAAAACACTTCATTTTACTATCAAAAATGGGAAAAGTATATCAAGTGGCATGCAACTTCTTTCTACTACTTCTAATACAAAAAAAGAAAAAAAAGTATTTAAAAAAATTTACACTGATATAAAAAATGGACATACCCTTTCTCAAGCATTATCTATACATAAGATTTGTTCAGCTGATATAATTAATTTTATCAATATGGCTGAAAAAGGTACTGATTTTAAAGCTGCTTTAGAAAAAATTTTACACTATATTGAAGTTAAAGATGAGTTTGAAAGAGAATCGAATGAAAAAACTACACTTCCAGTAATTTACTTTAGCATTGCAGCGCTCATTGTGCTTGGAGTAAAGTTTTTTGCTGTTCCGTATCAAATGAAAGAAGTTGCAGGATATAATAAACTAGTAAGAGACTTGGTAGAAAATCACCTGCAACTTGCGCAAACAATGACAGATGTGCTGTTTATAATACTTGTAGTACTTGCTAGTTACTTTTTTATTCTATTAGGTTCTCTCTTTGGTCAATCAAAAAATATGCAAGCAATTTCTAAGCAGCTAGCTTTAATTCTTCCATTAACATCATCAATTGTTATGAAATTTGAAAAATTTATGCTTTTTAGTATGCTAGGAGAGATGCTTCAAAGTGGTATTTCTTTTCAAAAGTCAATGAGTACTGCCATTTCTACTACATCAGTTACAAAATTTAAAAAAGCAATAAAAAGTACCTTAGATAATATAAAATACAATGGTAAGTTAATCTTACACTCTCATCTATATGATGATATAGAAAAAGGTCTTCTAACAGGTGTTGGATCTTCAAAACAAGTAGGTTCTGTGATGATAGAGATAAGTGATAGAGCTAGAACTGATGCATTAAAATTAAGCACAAAGTTTTTTAGACTGATTACTATAATGTCAATTTTCATGATGGCATTTGCTGTATTTATAGAATACTACACAGTCGTGCTAACACAAATTATTATACAAAAAGGTTTTATAGATGCTAGCAGAACAGGTATGTTCAGCTAATGCGCAAAGGATATTTTTTAGTCGAAGCAATGATTGCAATCATTATAACTGGTATTGTTGCTGGTGCATTTACTATGATGAACTACTATACTAAAATCCAATCAGATTTGCTTAAACAACAAAATACTAAAACTCTACTAGAGGTAATCAGAAGCAGGTTAATTAATTTATCATCAGATCCAGATAGAGACTCATACTTTGAACTACTTAAAGAAGATGCAAACAATACGCTACCAGTAAGTGTAGGGATTGGAGTAGATGCTTGGGGCAAAGCAATTTATTATTCTACTATAGACCTTGGTGATACAAACCTGATTGATTCAACATATGCTAATACCAATACAAGTATATCACCAAATTCAAATATTGCAGGTAGGTTAATCAGTTATGGTCAAGATTCAACACTAGATACTAATGCTACGCATACTTCTTCGCAGGGAGATGATATTATGCTTGAGATTGGTGTTGGTGAGATTAACCATTTCAAGCTTTATGGAAGCTCCGAAATAATTACTGAGACAAGAGGTTATAATAGTGCTATAGTCTCTGCTACAGAGCCTACAACACCTATTAATGGTGCCCTTTGGTATGATACCAGCATCTCTAAATTAAAGATATATTCTCAGACTGATGCTAATTGGACAAACTTAAACTAACAAAAAGGAAAATTATGAACTTACTGAAAATATCACTAGTACTACCAGGACTTTTATTTATAGGCTGTAGCTCACCAAAAGATGCTGTATCTAATATGTATGATGCTCTTAAAGAAGGAGATATGGCAAAAGTATCTAGGAATGCAAATGACAATGCTAGTATTTTTTTCCTCTCTAGAGCTTTAGATACATGTAGTGTTGATAAAAAAAGTTATACTGATGATATAAAGCTAGCTAATGTCTGCTTAAAAGAAAAATACCAAGATTTAAAGTATAAAAACATTAAAATAGAAAAATTGACCGAAAAAAACACCTATGCAGATGTAGAAGTGACCAACAATAACAAAACAAGTAGCGTGACACTACTCGTACAAAATATAGATGGCAAATGGATGGTTTTAGGGTTTAAAGAACCGACTAAAACCTTTGACCCATAGTGAACTCAAACACTGCTGTTTTGTCACCCTCTTCTTGTCCTATTGGTTTTGAGAACATCAACTGAATCGGCCCGACAGGAGAGAACCACTCTAGACCAAAACCAAAACCACCGCGGGTAATATCATTTGATTTATACACTGAAGTGCCTGTACTGCTCTTTAGTTCATTACCTGAAGCACCTATATATCCATAGTCAAGATATGTAACTAGACGCATTTTAGCCTTTGGAACAAGAGGTAAACTAAGCTCCAAACTATTTGAAGCTGTCAACTCACCGCCGACTCTTCTTAAGTTATCAACTGCTGCATCATCCTCTGTTGTCGGAGATAGAGAGTATGATTCATACCCTCTTACACTTCCAATACCACCCATATAAAATCTCTCTGCCAGTGGTAAAAAGCCTGTCTCTTTAGCATAATAAACTCTAGCCTTATATCTTATTATGGCATCGAAACCTAAATAGCTCTCCAGACCTTTAAAAATACCAAAATTTGTTCTGGCTTTAATAAAACTAGCATCTCCGCCAATTCCTGCATCTTCAAAACTTTGACTTAGTGTAAATCCACTTCTAGGGAGATAAAAATCATCTGTATTGTCAAATTTAACACTAGCCGTAACTGAACTTTTTGAGTAATCTTCAAAGAGCGTAGTATCAACTGTTGTATTCTGATCAAACGTGTAACTATTATCTGAAAATCCATAACCTAGGTAACCACTTATGTGCCTAGTAAATCTATGTCCTAATCCGGTACTTATACCATTTGAAGAGACAGAGTAATCATTATATTCAGTATCGTTTGTATATACCGAAAAGTTACCGCTAAAGTCACTATCATTTAATCTTGGATTAGAAATGTTAAATGAATAGCTTGATGTAAGCTCTGAACGTTCAGCTTTTACACCTACATTTATACCAGAACCCCAAACATTTCTGTCATCAACTGATACACTTACCAGAAGACCTCCATAGCTTCCATATCCACCACCTAGTTGAATATTTCCAGTAGGTGCCTCTTTAAGCTTTACCACAAGGTCCATAGTCTTGTTGTCAACTCTTCTCTCTTCAATAGTGTTACCATCAAAGAAACCAAGTCGCCCAAGTGCATTTCTTGAGTCTGTAAGGTCTGTAAGTGAGTACATGTCGTTAGGTCCCAAATACAACTCTCTTCTAACAATTCTATCAAGCGTCCTTGTGTTGCCTGATATTATTACATTTCTTATCATAACCCTCTCACCAGGCATAACTTTAAAAATTACTTCAACTGTTTGTTTCTCTTTATCTTTTTTCAAATCTGGGATAACCTGAACAAAAGCATAACTTAAGTCTGCTATAAGAGTTTTAATTTTTTGTGAATCATCACGAAATGTTTTAATATTAAAAGGCTTACCGATTTCTAGTTTTATCAACTCTTTTATAAGTTCATCATCAATAACATGTTTAGTCTGGTTGATTGTTATTGCACTAATTGTATACACTTCACCTTCGCTAATCTGATAACTCATATCAGCTGTGTAATTATCAAAATTAACTTTTACAAACGGCTCTTTTACATCAGCATCAAGATATCCATTTTGCATATACAAATCACGAATTCTAAGAGGATCATTTGCTAAATCCGGAAGTCTCATTTTTCCATCATTTTGCCCCCAGAACCAGCCCATAAACTCTCTCTCTTTATTTGCTAAAACTTCATTAAACTCATCACTCTCAAGACCAAAAACACCGCTGTAATCTAAATTTTCTATAGTAATCTCTTCACCTTCGTTCACTACAAAAATTATTTTAATACTTCCATTTTCAAGAATCTCTTTTTGAATCTCAACTACACTGTCTATTTTACCATCTTGACTTATTGCCTCAATAATTCTTTTTTTTGCCTCTTCGAGTTTTTGCTCATCATACAAAGAGCCTTTTTTTATCTTAATAACACTGTCATTAATTTCAGCATCATTCTCTTTCCACCCTTTTAGCTCAATCTTGGAGATAAGGGCTTTCTCTTTAAAGTTGAATGTTAAATTTCCATTTTCCATTTCAACCCATACATCTTCAAAATACCCCTGATTATAGTAAGTTTTAATCGACTTATCAATCATCTCATCATCGATTGTATCACCAATTTCAAACTTCAGCATTCTTAGTGCGACTGGCTCTGATATATGAACCATGCCATTGTATTTAATAGATTCAATTGTGTATGCGAAAGAGTTTACGGCTAGTAGGGTTAGCAATGTTGCTAAAAATATTCTCATTAAGGTTCCATAGTTATAAAATTAAGAAGGGATTTTACCTTTTATGAGGTTAATGTTAAGTAAACTTTGTATAATTTGACAAATAAAAGAAAAGAATTGATATGAATGTAGCAATAGTAGGGTTAGGGCTTATGGGTGGCTCACTTGCCCTTAGTTTAAAAAAATTAGATTTCATTAAAAGTATTGTCGGTAGCGATCACAATCTACTCCACCAAAAAGATGCATTAGAACTCGGCTTGGTTGAAAAAATTGTAGAGTTTGATGATATAAAAAGTTACGATGTAATATTTCTTGCGATTCCTGTTGATGGAGTAATCTCAGCATTGCAAAATCTCTGTGATGTCTCAAAAAACACAACTATCATAGACTTGGGAAGTACAAAAGCTAAAATTGTCTCCTCTATACCAGCTGAGATAAGAGAAAATTTTGTAGCAGCTCATCCAATGACCGGAACAGAGAACTTTGGACCACATGCAGCGATTGAAGGTCTTTATGAAAATCAGGTAGTAGTTTTATGTGACTTACAAAATAGTGGAGAAACACAGACTAAAGTTGCTAAAAAAATATTTAAAGAACTAAAAATGAAAAAATATTTTATGGATGCAGAGGAACACGACAGACATGCAGCGTTTATATCGCATATGCCACATGCTATCTCTTACTCAATTGCCAATACGGTTATGAACCAAGAGAATAAGCACAATATTTTAGCCCTAGCTGCCGGTGGTTTTCGTTCTATGAGCCGTTTGGCAAAAAGTTCTGCAAACATGTGGGAAGATATTTTCAGACAAAATAAATCAAACCTCATAGAGGCAATAGAACTTTTTGAAGATGAGCTAAAACTTCTTAAAAAAAATATAGAAGATGACAACTGGAGCGAGGTTCATAACAATATAAAAAGTGGAAACAGACTTCACGATATTTTAGATTAGTCTATTTCATATCTCTTTAGAAGCCCTTTTAAAGCTTTTTTATCTAACTCTAGCTTCTGCCCTGAGTAGATGTTTTTCTCTAAGATGTCAACTATCTCTTTAACTTCTGTATCATCTTTATATGGAAGTAATTTCATCAAAAGAATTTTCGGCTCTTTTACGGATAAGCTCTTCTTTTTTTTCAATAGTTTTAACGGCTTTAAAAGCATAATTAAAATTCCACATGTTAAGCCTGCTAAAAAAGTAACAAGCAGAGTAAATCTATCATTTTGAGTATTTACATGTGACACATCATCAGAAAGAGGCTTCTCCTCTTTTTGTATATTTAACTCCTCTTTTAATTTTGCATTATTAACTTTTATGCTTATCTTATCTGTAGCAATGGTTTTTGTCTCTTTTGTCTTTGGATTAAAAAACTTTATACTAAATGATGGTATAACAAAGTCTCTCTCTGCTACAAAGGCAATGTTCTGAGTTAGCAACTTCTCTTTAATAGATATTTTTTCATCAAAGACACTAACTCCATCTATGGAGGGCTTAAAGCTTTTTATATCCTCTAAATTGCCGGCTCCTAAAACCTTTATTGTAATATTTACAGCCTCATTTACATCTACAACTTTTTTATCAACCGCTGTTGATATAGTAAAGTCGCCAACTAAATTTACTCCTGCTGGAAGCGGTTTAATATTTAACTCCAACTCATTTGAAAAATATGTTTTCCATTTTATTGATGGAGACCAAGCACCCCAAATATCAGTTTTGCCACCTCTTGAAGCTATGCGCATCTGAGCTTTTGGAATATTTAACTTCCCTGCCCTTTGAGCAGCCATTGTGTAGGTAAGCTTTGTAATAGTATATTTACCCTCTTGATGCCTTAGCGGTTTAGATTCATTTTTTATCCAAAATCCACTTAACTCAGGTGGTAAAAATTCACTATCTACAGCGCCAGCGTCTGCTTTTTGTTTAAAGGTAAGAGTTAAATCAAATGTTTCACCGACAAACAACTCTTTTTTCTCACTGCTTAGCGTTAGCAAAAAGTCTGAATCTTTTGCGGCTGTTGCCGGTTTGACCTCTACACTGACTGAGTTGCTCAACTCTGTTTTAGAATTAATTTCAACCTTTACGGGTTCTATTGTACAACTCTTTAGTGGCAAAAATTTATAGCTTAGTATATAACTTTTTGTTACATCTCCGTTTATTATCTGTACACTTGTTTGAGAGCTTGTAGATATTACGTCTGTGTCGCATAATCTTTGAATAACAGGTCTTGCAATATTCTCGCCAGATACATTCAAAGAGTAGGTAACCATCTCTCCTAGTTCTACACTTTTTGAATCTACCCTTGCTGTAACCGCTGCATGTGTGATATTTGCAGATATAAGTAATAAAAATAGTATTTTAAATATATTGTTCATTGTTTCCTCTTTTATTTATTTTTTCTACCAAGGTTTCTCATCTGAGTCGCTGTTTTTTGGTTTTTCATTATTTAGCTGATATAAGTATGTATTACTGTCTGTATTGAGCTGTTGCATCCACTTCTGTTCCTCTGCTTCACTCATTTTCGATGTGTCAAACTCTTGAGTTTTATCTTTAGAATTATCTTTTTCATCCTTGTTCAACTCTTTTAAATCATCTTTTTTCTTCTCTTTATTTTCTTTTTCTCTCTTCTCTTTCTCTTCTTTTTCTTTCTCTTCTTTGCTTTTCATATCATCTTTGTTTTTTTGCTTATCTTCTGAGTTTTCACTTTTTGAACTATCTTTTTCCTCTTTATTTTCATCTTTTTCATCTGACTCTTTTTTTTGTTTATCTTCAGACTCTTTTTTGTCGCCATCTTTTTTATCGTTCTCTTTTGACTCTTTATCTTTTTTATCTTGGTCTTTATCTTTATCTTTTTTGTCACTATCCTCTTTATTATCCTCTTTGGAATCTTGCTTTTGTTTTTCTATAAGCTTCTTAACTGCTTCTAGATTCTCTCTTGTGTTTTTGTCTTCACTCTCTTCTAAAGATTTTTCATAAGCCTCAACGGCTTTTTCAAGTGAGCCTTGTGAGGCTTCTTTAACATGAGCATTTCCTATGTTAGAAAAGTTTTTTGCTCTGCCCTCTGGAGTATCAAAAGTCGCTTTCTTATAAGATTCTAATGCCTCTTTGTATTTCTTTTGTTTATAGTAAGAGTTACCTGAATTATAATAACCCTCGCCACTTCCACTCTCTTTTGCATACTCTTCATAAAGTTTTGCGGAGTTCTCAAAATCACCTTTTTCATAAGCCTCTTTTGCCTTGTTCAGTTCCATAAAATCGAGCATTCCTGCTTCTACATGTAGATTTGAAAACAGCAGTATAAAAAGAACGAAAACTGACGGCAGACTTGACTTTTGCCTCTTGCTTATTGAACTTGTTGCAATCAGTAAAATCATAAGTGCTATTGCCAGTGGATAGTAAAAAAGAGGTATAAATCTTTGAATCTCTTCACTCTTTAACTCTTTTTCATCACTAATATTTGTAATCTCTCTGAGCATTGTTTTTATATCATTTGATGATGTAGAACTCTCTATGTACACTCCGCCGGTCTTTGTAGCTAACTCTATAATATTTTCATTTAGTTTTGAGATGATTATATCTCCGTTGTGCTTTATAAAAGTTCCATCACTAAGCTTTATAGGAGCACCTTTTTTCGTAGCAACACCCAAGATAAAAACAGTAACACCCTGCTCTTTTGCCAGCTCTATCTCCTGCGAGAAGTCACTTTTATCTCCACCGTCACTCAGTATTAACAGATACTTTTTCTTTTGCTCTTTTTGCGACTTACTTACAATATCAATCACAGATAAAAAGTCAGTCCCCTTTTCTGTTATAGAGGTAGTGTCTAGTTGGCGAAGCAAAAAAGAAACAGCGCTTGTATCAAAACTCAGAGGTGAGACAAGGTATGAGTTTTTAGCAAATGCCACTATTCCTATCCGCTCATTTGGCGCTTCGTCTAAAAGGGTTAGTGCTTTTTGTTTTGCAGACTCTAAACGGTTTGGATAGATATCTTCTGCCAGCATTGAGTCTGATATATCAAGTGCAATCATAATATCTGCACTCTTTGCTTTAACTTCTACAGTACCCTCTTTTATAACAGGCTGTGCAAGTGCCAAAATCATAAACACTCCCATAAGTAAAAACAGAGTATTTCTTGCTTTTAAAGTAAGAGAGTTTGCACTTACACGCAATTTACTCATCACCTCTTCACTAAAGTACTCTGCTTGAGACTCCTTTTGGGTAAGGAGTAAAGCAAAAAGTATAAATAGCGGTGGCAACATGTAGTATAAAAACTCAGGGTGTAAAAAACTCATGCATATCCCCTTTTGTTTCTTATAAATATATATAGCATTAAAGATATTAGTGAGATAAACAGCGGAAACATAAAATAGTAGTTTATATATGTAAAACTCTCGCTCTTAATCTCTGATTTTTCAAGCTCATCAATCTTTTTATATACAGCTTTCAGCTCTGCGGCACTTGAAGCTCCAAATGCAACTCCACTAGTCTCCTTGGCAATTTTTAGTAAAACGTGTTGATTATACTCGTTAGAGTTGCCTATTCCTATTGGGTAAACTTTTACTCCCTCTTTTTTTGCCATCTCTATAGCAATATCCAGAGGAATTTTATCTATCTCTGGCGTACTGTACCCATCGGTAAGTAAAATTGCCACCTTGCTTTTAGACTTACTCATCTTTAAAAGGTTTACACCTTGAGCCAAAGAGGTATTTAGCGCTGTATATTTTCCTGCCATCCCTATGTAGAGTTGAGAGACTATTTTATTTAAAATGTTTTCATCATAAGTTAGCGGAGAAGCAATAAAAGAGTATGCTCCAAAAACTACAAGACCGATATTGTCGCTTTTTCTCTGATTTATAAAGTCACTAACTATCTCTTTTACGGCATCAAATCTTGTAAGCATAGGGTTGTTTGTGTCAAACCCTCTGGCTTGCATTGATTGGGAAGCATCTAAAATCAGAGCTATCTCATACCCCTCTTTTGGCTCAAGTTCATAAGGCTCATCTTTCACAGGAGACATAAGAGCTATAATCATCATCGTGATTCCAAGCCATTTAAGAAATAAAAGAGGTTTTGAAGCCGAAACGGAGTTCTTTAAAAAACTCCCTGTATGAGGAAAATATATAGATGGTATCTTCATCTTACACACTCTGGCACAAACCATAAAAACCAAGAGTATTAAAATCAGATATGGGAACTCAAAATAAAGTCCGTCAAACATCAATCATGCCCTTATATAGCTCTATATAACCTAGTGTTTCACTATCAAACTTATCAACATGTTTTTTGTATTTATAAACTTCAAGTCTGTTGGTTATATTTGTATACATCTCCTGATGCCTTGGACTGTCATCTTTAAATGTCAGACCATAACTTGTAATGGCATATGCGCTATGTTTTGTATCACTTAAATCAAGTTCATGCAGAAGTCTGTAGTGCTCTTTTTTGATATTAAAAGCATTTCTTTTTTTATACCACATGTATAAAAGATATAACCCTAAAAACAAAACAATAAGCACAACAGAACTTACACCTAAAAGATAGTATAAAGAGTACTCAGTCACATCAACTATGGTCTTAATATCGTGTAGGGGAATGTCATAACTTTGAGCTTGTTGTGCTTTCATTTATCTACCCTCAAACAATCTGCGAAGTTCTACACCTGCAAGAGAGTCAGTATATATTTTACAAAATCTAATTTGATCTTTTCTAAGAGAGTCATAAAGTATGTGGTCGTGTGCCTGAACTTTTTTACTGTAAGCTTTTACACTTGAAGAGTTAAAGTCCCCCTCTAAAACAGCTCCGCTCTCAGGGTCAACCAAAGAGGCGAAACCCATAGCCGGAGGATTCTCTTCTAGTCTATCTCTAACAATTATGGAGAGCACTTCATGTTTTCTAGCCAGAAGTCTAAAATCTGGAATCTCAAAATAGTCACCGATAACCAAAATTACAGATTTTCTTTTTAGTCTCTTAAACAAAGTGTCTGCAATAACTTTAAAATCTACTTTTTTGTTTATTGCATCAAAACTTAAGATATCTTCTACGCTTTTTTGAATCTGGTGGAGTTTTTTGCTTGGTTTTGAGCTAGAGATCATCTCGTCGGTAAAAATATATGAACTAAGCAAATCTCCATTTTTTAGAGTTGAGTAGCTAAGCAGTGCAGCTACTTCAGCAATAGACTCTTGTTTAAACTTTTTTGAGCCAAAATGTACACTTCCGTTTAAAACAGAGACTATAACAACATTTAGCTCTCTCTCTTCACGAAATATTTTAATAAAAGGCTTCTGAAGTTTTGCTGTAATATTCCAGTCGATATGGCGGATATCATCCCCTGGCATATACTCACGAAGCTCTATAAAGTCATACCCCTCGCCTTGAAAAATCGACGGGTTGTTACCGACCATTTCACTAAAGACTTGACGCTTTGCTCGAACTAATATTTTTTGCACGGATAAACCGTATTGAGATAGCTTGCTCATTTACGACCTACGGAATTGCTACAGTCTCTAAAACTTTTTGAATAATTTCATCTGTTGTAACACCCTCAGCCTCTGCTTCATAAGTTAAAACTATACGATGTCTCATAAGCTCTTTTGCGATATATGCCACATCAACAGGAGTAACAAAATCTTTTCCGCGCATAAACGCCATAGCTTTTACAGCCTTAAACATATCTATACTTACACGAGGTGAAGCACCAAACTGGATATAATCTTTTATATCATCAAGACCATAAAGTGTAGGATTTCTGGTTGCATTAACAAGTTCTATCATGTACTCTTCAACTTCTTCATCTACATGTACATTTTTTATGGCCTGTTTTATCTCTTGCAAGTCATCATTTGTAACTACTGCTTTTATAGATTCAAAGTTTCCGCTTGAGATTCGTCTTGCTATCTCCAGTTCCTCTTTTTTTGTATTATAGTCAACTATCAGTTTTAGCATAAATCTGTCTAGTTGAGCTTCTGGAAGCTGGTAAACACCCTCTTGCTCAACCGGATTTTGAGTAGCCATAACAAAAAATGGAGGCTCTATTTTAAAAGTCGTATCACCTAGCGTAACCTGTTTCTCTTGCATAACCTCAAGAAGAGCAGATTGTACTTTCGCAGGAGCACGGTTAATCTCATCTGCTAATAGCAGGTTTGTAAAAATAGGACCTTTTTTGATTTTAAAACTGTTATTTTGCGGGTCATAAATCTCTGCACCAAGTATATCTGATGGGAGTAAGTCCGGAGTAAATTGGGCACGTTTAAAGTTAAGACCTAAACTTTGTGCCAATGCATTTACGGTTGTAGTCTTTGCAAGTCCAGGGACACCCTCGATAAGGATATGTCCATCACAAAGAAGTGCTATAAGAAGAGAATCTATCATCTTCTCTTGTCCTACAACTACTTTAGAAACTTCTTTTTTTATTAACTCAATCTTAGAAATCATAAGTATTAGACCTTGTGTTAAAGTTAGGGAAGTATAACGAATTGGGAGTAAATGGATGGTAATATTAAACTGCTTTTTTAATTGACTCCAAGAATCTTTAAAACATCTCTTTTTTGTATCTCTTGTTTGAAATTTTCAACAGAATCAGACATAGCAATATCATCACTTTGTGGCGAGTAGCCAACAACATTTATTTGCTCACTGTGTATAATATTTTTTTTCTCATCTTTAACCTCGATCAGCACGGAACTCTTGGCGATATAAACTCCATGAGAGAAAGCTTTGTCTAGTTTATGTGAGAGCGATATGTTAATATTGTTTTTATCATTTTGGCTGTTTGGTTTTATAGCTATTTTAGTCTCACTTAAAGCTGTTTTCACTGCATTTGCAAATGCTCTTGATTCTTTAGAGCTAGAAAAAGAGATACTCATGTTTTTAAGTAACAAATCAAAATCATTATTAAGAATCTGCATTGTTTTTAAGTAAGGTGCATCATCAAAGTCTTTATCTAATGAGTCAAGAACCAAAAGTGTTGAGAGTGTTTGTGAGAGTGTTTGCTGCGACTCTTTGTAAAAAGAATATCGGCTTAGTATATTCATATCACTGATATATTTTTGCTTATCTTCAATCTTTTTATATATTTGATTTAAAGTTTTTAACAAACTTTCTGTCAATATTTTTTTATCTGAACTCACAAGAGTTACAAAGTGCTTATAGTTTTGTTTATGAACCTCAACAACCTCATAATTGCTAATTCTTATTTTACTTACTTCACTTCTGATATCAGAACTGCTAGTTTGTGTGAAATACTCCCTATACCCTTTTTGAGTGTTTGTTGCAGAGTTATACTGAGACGATATGGTAATTCCAAGCTTTGAAACAAGGTTGTCCAGTGCACTTTTAATTGCTTCTTCTCTATTTATTCCATCTCCAACACCATAAATAAAGACTCCGTTGTTCACTGGTGGAGTTATATACCACAAAGGGAGTTGTTTTTCTACATGTAGAGCCTGAGATGGTTTGCCCACGCTGCATCCGCCAAATGAAAGAGCCAACAGTGCGAGTAAAATGTTTACTGATATTCTCATTGTTGCATCTGTTCTTGAGCATGTCTATGCGACGATATTGAGCTGTTTATACGTAAAATTGCCAAATCAACGGCTTCTACAGGTTTTACAGTTAAAGAATCAGCAAGTTCAAAAAGTTGTCTTGCACTTGTGAGGTCACCTTGAACCTCTTTGACTATTGCCAGATTGTATGCTGCTACATAACTTTTATCAGAAGTTGATTCAAGGAGTTTGCTTAAAAGCTCTTCTGCTCTGTCGTAGCGTTTATGCTGTATATATTCAAGTGCATGCTCAAGTTCATCTTCTTGTTTATCTGAATACTCTATGTCAGGTTCATCAAGAAGTAAAACTCTGTATGTGGCATAATATGGAACAAGCTTTTGAACGAAACTTCTGCTTACCTCATCAGCCAACATATTCAAACCATAAGCTTTTGAGGGGAGATCATCTGTGTCATCTGAACAATGTTTCCATGCTCCATTTTTGCTTAGAGTCTCTGCATAGATAATATCCCCTTTTTGTATATCAACAATTTTTATTTGAGCAACTATAGCCATATCACGTCTTATGCAGCGAACACTATATTTGTAAGTCTCTTTGCACTTCTCATCTGAACATTTGGTTCTTTTTTCATAAAAAGATTTGTCACTCATCGATGCTGCCGAGATATCACCGCTGATAAGCGCTTGAGCACCGAGCAATCTGCCCATTTTTACAGAGCTTGACTCATCAAAAAGACCTGAATTTTGAAGACGTTGCTCCTCTATCACTTTATTTATATCGCTGCGGCTGATTGTTGTAAAATAGTTCTTTTCGTCAACCTTCTTACCCGCCAACTCAACCTCAATCTTATTAGATAGTCCCACTGTATCATGTGAAAAAGTGCTAACCGCAACCTTTTTAGTACTTGCCATACGGTCAACTTCCGCTGGCTGTATTGCGTAAACTGTCGCCTTTTGGGCACACCCGCTTATTAGCAGTGCTGCCGTTGCAATCGCCAGTATGTAATATTTCATATTTTTTTTACCAGATTCATAAAAGTTTTTACCACGCTACAGATTTATTACTGCCGCGTTTTCCTATAATACGCTCATCTTCCCAAAAAGCCAAGCCTGTCTTGATATCTGTCAAAGACATTTGAAAATAGTACTCAACACGCTGGGTAGATTTATCTACACTAATATTACGCTGAAGAATTTTTCCAGAGAGACTCAAATCAGGTGCTATCATAGACCCTTTTCCTGCAACAGTTTTTTGATTAAACTCATCATCTCCTCTAAGCTCTTTTCTCGTTTTCATAGCCATCGTATCTTCAGCACCGTTTGCCCCTACAGCAGTTGTCACAACAACTTTACCGCTGCGCAAAAGACCTACACGTATTTTCTTAACAAGCTGATCTGTGTCAATATGCTGCATCGTATCATTGATAATTCTAGAGACCACAAGAACATAACGCTCGCCATTTGGTTTATTTACAGCTCCTGAAGCTAGAAGTGACTCTATCATGTCTTGAGCCGCGCCTTGAAAATCACGGTAATCAAGACCCATCACAGCATCGCCTTTGTCGTTGTTTATATCAATATTTGTGGTTTTTGTTGCACATCCACTAAATAAAAGTCCAACTGCACCTAAAATTATTGTCCATCGTATTGTTTGTCGCATGTTATCTCCTTGTCTTGTTTTATATATAAGCGAAACGTTGTCGCTTTTGTATTTGGTGATGTTGCATTAATGTAAAAAGGCTGGTTTGCATATGCCGGAGCTTTTTTCCAGCCTGAGAGAATACTCTCTATTTTAAAACCCTCTTTATCAAGCCAAACTACACGGTACTCAAGAGCCTGATAGTTGTTGGAACTATTTTCACCGATAACCTGAGCCTGCATAAAACCATCAGGTTTTTTTCTCCCTTTTATATCTGTGATGACAATACCTCCACTGCCACACCCATCTACAACTTTTACTATTGCACCGGCAGGTTCCGGCGATTTACTACAGCCAAAAAAAGCAACCAATGCTAAAACAATTAATATATGAGACCTCATCAACACTCCTTATTGCTCTTTATATTCTAACATAAACAATCTTTGGCATCAACTTACATTATTGTTCTTGTTTACAGGTAGGGTAATAATAAAGATTGCTCCTTTATCATGATTATTCTCTGTTGAATTATAAACTACTATTGTTCCATTCATATGGTCAGTAATGATTTGGTGACTCATATTCAGCCCAAGACCTGTCCCTTTAGATTTATGTTTAGTCGTAAAATAGGGTTCATATATTTTATCGATAATATCAAGCGGTATCCCATCTCCATTATCTTCTATTGCAATAATTATTTCGTCATTAATTTTTTTGATTTTTATCTCTATATGTCCAACTTTTTCTTTATCACTGTTTTGGCACTGTAAAATAGCATCTTTTGAATTGTTTACTATGTTTATAATAACTTGCTTGAACTCATTCGCATAACCATACAGAATCAACTCCTCATCGGAGGAATCATCTATAATGCTAAGTGTTATCGAATGGCTGTTTAATTGAGGGGTTATTAAATTATAAACATCCTGTATGCTTTGTTTAACACAAAAGTTTTCTTTTAATTTATTTGGATTGTAATAACTTCTGAAATCATCAATAGTTTTTGTCATATACTCAAGCTGACCTGCTATTGCCTCTGACATCGGTTTATAATCTTCATAACTCACGCTTCCGTTTAGCTCTAACATAAATTCCACTTTCATATTCATAACGCTTATTATATTTAGAGGCTGTCTCCACTGATGAGCTATATTACCTATCATCTCTCCCATTGAGGCCATTTTAGCCTGTTGAAACAGTTGTTTCTCTTTGTCTTTAACACTATTATTTAACTCTACTTCATTTGTTATATCGATCAACTGGATTATGTCTGTAGTCTCATTTTGATAGATAACTTCTCTCGCTTTAACGGCAAAGTGATACTCTTTGCCATCTTTTATTATCATGGCTTTGTGTACTTTATCTTTGTTTTTTATATAGTCTGTCCAGTAGACTCCATTTATATACTTACTCTGAATATAGTTTTTATCATCGTGCACTTCAAACAAATCGCAAACACACTCATATTGATTTAAAAATTCTTCCAAGTCTTTATATTGATTAAAAAACATTAAAAACTTTAAATTGACCTCTATAATATTTTTATTTCTATAGAGTATAATTATTGAGGGCAAAAAATTAATAATTGATTTTGTCTCCTTTTGTGCAATCTTTATATTAATATTTGATTTTAAAATTCTATAAAGAAAATAAAATAACACCATTAAGGCGATAGCGATTATTGCATTAATATGTTTATAGTCGCTGATAATATTCTTTAGCTCATCATTCATTGCATATGAAACAAAATATGCAACAACACTTTTATTGTCAGTGTGCCTAACAGGTATAAAAGTAACCACCTGCACGGAATCGTCAAACTCATGACACAAAGCAAAAGACTTTTCATGTTTAAAGTTTTTTTCTATATCTTTTTTCATGTATTTATCTATGATTGCTTTTTCTTTTTTTCTTGCCTCCTCTATATCAAGTTTTGAGGTGACCGTGTATAAATAGTCTTCATGCTCAAGACTTTGGAGATATTTGTTGAAAATCTCCGGTTTCCACAGGTTTGTATCAAAAAGTTTTTTATTTACAATAAAGTGCGTATGTGTTTTATGATTCTCTTCAATAGACTTTTGCAATGCTCCTGAGGAAAATGAGATTTCAACAGCCCCCAAGTAGATGTTTTTGCTTGAAAAAACAGGATAAACAAATCTGTAGGCATGTATAGTTCTCCCTCCCTCAAACCCCTCTATAAACTCTTTGTGCTTATTAACATAATCAAAACTGTATCTAATACCTTTCAAATCATCCCCGAATTTTTCGTGCTTGTGCGTCCTTAAAAAATTCTGACTGTTTGGAAAGACAAATTGAAATTGCAAAACACCCAATTTTACCAACTTTGCATAATCCCCTTTTGTCAAATCATAGAGTTTTTCTCTCAAAACACCTCTTCTGATATCGTCTGCATTTAGCGCCTCTTCCAAAATATTTAAAATATCGGGCTCTTGAACTATTAAATCAAATGTATGTTGTGCTATTTTTTTATACAATCTTAAATTTGTATCATAATTCATCTGGTTGGCTGAAATAGTTTGGCGCAAGTGTTCTTTAACTCTTTGTTTTTTGTCGTTCGTGAGGACAAAGAACACAATAAAAAATGAAACAAGAAAAGCTAAAACAAGTAAAAATTGGTACTTAAATGTATTTGTTGACATGAGAATCTTTGTGTATAAAATTAGTTATTAACAAAATGCAGTTTATCGCCTTTAATAAAAGCTGATAACACTAATGCCTGGTGTTGAAATTACTGCTGGAATTTTAACATAAATCATAGAATGTTTGGCATTGATATCAATCTTTACATCCAAATTTTTAACTCCGGCTTTAAGAAGCAGTTTTCCGTCAGATGGCATTTTTACCCTTGCAATTTGAAAATTTTTTGGCAAAGAGTTCCAAACTCTAGTGTCGGCATGAGTAGTTAAAGACTGAAAAATGCCGGTTGCGAGACCAAGAACAGCTCCCCCTTTCTCGTTTGCCCTATACTGCGCATAAGTTTTTAATATTGCCGAGAAAACTGCCCGGGTCAAAATATCGTTATACGAATAGTTAAACTCTGTTAACACTACTCTGTCCATGTCGGCGACTAATGATGTATCTTCTAGTTTTTCCCCATGAGAAAAAACGGTTATGTTTGATGTTGCCTGCTCTCTTGTATTCATTTTTGGCAGGGCTATCCCTGCATATACTAATTTAGGAGTGAAAAGAAACATTGGTATATTTACTCTATACTCAGACTTGATAGCTCCTAAACCGTTCTCGTATATCACCCATACATACTTTTCACTAATGGGCTTGCCCGAGAGTGCATCTTCTACCATCTCAAAATCAGCTTTTACTGTTTTATTTTTGGGCACCATCCCATGAACCTCTTTTAAAAGTGATGATGATTTTGAGTAGTCACCCTCTATTGCAAAAAACAGACCTGCCAAATAGGTTGTAAAGGGATTCACAAAATCAGGATAGGCCTGAAACTGCTCCAAAGATGAGTAGTTTCTTTGCGCTATGTTTTTAATTGTTGCATTGGAGAGTGTTTTATCAAACCCGGCACTTCTTTTCTCTCTCCTTTTTTCTGCTATTGCATCTTTTTGCTTGCCTATCAACTCTGCATATGTCTCTTTTGCACGTCTTTGACGGTCAATAGCGCGGTTTAGTTCGACTCTAGCCTCTGCGTATTTTCCTAGTGCCATATAATCGAGAGACTTGTATGTGTTTACCATTATCGCTTCACTTATAGTTGCATGATAATCTATCGCCGCATCATTAAGCATCAGCTGTGACATGTAGTCTGCCACACTCCCCCCTATTGTCTCCTCATGGTGAAATTTGATAATATTTTCTGATTCATCAAGCATCTTAATGCTGTTAATATAATCTTTTGCATAAAAATATGAGTTTCCTGCTTTTAGAATTGAGAGTAAATTTGCCTCATCTAATGAAGCTCTCTTATCTTTGCTCTCATATGCCAGAGTTGCCGCTTCTGCGTAATGACCCGCAATATACATTTTATCCTGCTGTGAGGAGTTACTTAAATCAACACCTATGGAGTTTGCAAGATTAGATACACATCCAGAGAACAATAGAGGCAAGAGAGTAACAAAAAGTAAATGTTTTAATAGTTTCATTTATATACTTTGTATTTTATTTTTTTAATTATTAACAATCCAAACATACAGCTCACAACTCTGCGGATCAAGCCATATATCTTTTACAGTCGTTGGTTGGGATCTATTTGCACTTCTTACAATTGACGATGTTTCAAAGATTTCTCCTGATGTATCATTATGTAAGATTTCCAATGCTTCATGTTCTGATGCAATTTGTGTTTTTTTTCGCTTTGAAAGAGCTGATTTCGCCAAGATTGTAGCAACTTTTTTTTGCTCTTCATAACTTTTCAAACTCTCTTTTTCTGCGATACCGACACTTCCCTGATAAGTATTTTGATTTGGTCTAAAAAACCATACAGGTTTGTTTTGGTACAAGTCGGCTTTAGTATCAATTGTTTTTAATATATTCTGAGGATAACATCTGCTTTGCATAAGTTCATCTTTGTCAAACGCTCTCGTATTTAGTTTTGGCAGAGTCTGCATAGTTTTTGCGTACTCGCTCTTTATGCCTAAAAGATTGTTTAGCCTTGGTTTTGAAAGTTCCACTAGAACATATAGTTTTCTGTTCTCATCAAAGTATGCATCGACCTGATAACTCTCATTTAAAAAAATTTCCGATAAAGCTGTAATCTTATTATGGTTTTTATTTAAGATTTTATCTTCATTGATTTTTTCACTACTGTTGTATACTGAGGTAATGTATGATTTTAAACTATGCGCCAAATCACTTTTTGCCTTATTAACAGCTGCAAGACGTTGAGTATATACACCCTGAAAATTAACTTCACTCGAGCCCACTCCTCGTAAAGCGTCAGGAGAATCAACCCATTTTGGAAGTTGTTCACTAGGCTTTACTTGAACTGCCGGAGCACACCCTGCAAAAAAATAGATTAAAATTAATAAAAAAACTTTGTACATGTAACTCCCAAATTGTTAAAAAGACTATTGTTCTCTATATAGAGTCCCTCTGGCTACCTCTTTATTCTCTTCATTATATTGCATCAAGAGAAGTTGTGTATTATTTAATTTCTTTAAATCTATAAAATGTTTATCTACACATTTATCTTCACCATAAGTAAGAATCTCTTTAAACTTAACTATATTTGCAGTTTTGCTTTGTATAATAAGTTCTCCTCCGCAATTTAATGAGTTGTAGTCAATTGTCCCGACACCGCTTTGTGTTATCTCTATCATAACATCTCCGCTTCCGCCGTTTGAACGCATAATAAAGCCACTCCAAACCCCATAAAAACCACGTTTTACTTTTTGTATACGCTCTTGGGAACTATATAAAATATTTTTACTGTTTTCTACTGTCTCTTCGTTGCTCTTGCTTAAATCAGCATTTCTTAAAAATGCCGGAATATACTCTACTGCTCCAGACATAGTATAGGTTGCAGACTCCTCATCATAACTGGCTTTTGTAATCTCAACCGATAGGACAAGCTTACGTGCCTCATCTGCAGAAGTATTTCTAGCAGAAGGTTTTTTTGATGATATTGCCTCAACAATAAATGCACCCTCTGCTGCCCCTTTTAGGTCTCTTTGCGCAATATCGGCATTGGTGTATGTAAAATCATCCAACCTTATAAACTGCGGAGTCATATCTTGAATCTCCTCATCTGTTGCATATGCCTCTATAGTTACCTGCAAGTCACCGAAATTTTCACCGTTTTGAAACTTTGGCTCACCTTTTATGTGAACTACTCCTCCAGATTTTTCACGAACAACATCATCAAGGATTTTTCCGTTAACCATCACTGTCTCGGAGAGTAAAAATTCCCCGAAAATTTCCTTTGCGGCTGAGAGTTTTGCTTTTTGTACAGCTATCTCTTTAAGCTCAGAGAGTGTTTTATTCGGATATAGCATCTGGTTTACAGTTATTGTTTTTATAACCGTTTTATCTGCAAAAGATTGTGTCAGTAGCAGAGTAATAATAATTAAAAATATTTTCATTTTTTTCACTTTATTAAGATTTAAATCATTTTAGTTCAATTGCATTTAATACTATATTAAACCAATTTCTTTTTTGATTTTGTTTATGTTTGTAGCCTTTTTAGTCTCTATTTCCAATATCAGTTTTTCATACTTTTTTCTATCTTTTAAAGCCAAAATAACCGAAAGCTCCCCCAGAGAATCTGTATTTTTTACTTTCTCTTTAAAAGCTTCATCCTCAAGGAGCTGTTTTTTTGGCTTTTTCAACTTGATTTTTGAAATTAAAAATCCTAAAACAAAGGCGAAAAAATAGTAAAAATACTCATAATTTATTTTAAAATCTTCATCAGCCTTGTCTAAAAGTTCCTCTGCCTTAAAACCTTTTTCAACCTCAACTTTAACGGCGTTTACAACCAAAGCATCCTCTTTTTTTAGCTTCAAATTAACATATTTTATATTTAACTTAGGAATTATAAACTCTTCACTCCCCACAAACGCAAATTTTTGACTCAAAATTCCGCTGTAACCATCTTTTGTAAGTTGAATGTCTTTTATAACTTTACCGGCAAATACTTTTACATTATCTATTTTGAACTCAAGGGGCTTAATCTCATCCAAATTCCCCTCACCCTTGATTATTATCTCCATATGGTAAGGCTCATAAGCTTTTACATGTGGGGTATCTTTTTTAACTTCAAGTACAAGGTTTCCAACTAGAGCTATATCTGTTTTTACTACCTCTACATGTAAGTTTTTTTGTTTTATTTTTGTTTTTGTATACTCTTCATAAGAAGCATTATCACGGCCCAAAACAGTATTTTTGATAGAGTCTTTATTTGTTTTTTTCATAACCGTATCAAAGGCAAAGTCAACATCAATAGATTTTTTTATAAATGCAACAAACTCATAGCTATTTACTTTTTTATTATTTATTAGTCTTTCACTCTTAGTTAAAAGTTTTATAGTGTAGTTTTCATAATCCCCATCAGGATTAAACTCAATACTATAAAGTTCAGCATCATCGCTGAATCTACATATATAACTAAGATGTATTGCTTCATTTACATAGGCTTTATTTTTACTTGCTGTCGCACTCCACTCATAAGTTGAAGCGAATATCTCTACATGTAGAAATATTAACAGTATTAAAAGAACCTTACCATGGCTGTTTTTCATCTATTACCTTTTTATTAATCAGCTCATACTGTTTTGAGCTTAGTTTTGCCTTGCCGCTGTTTAAGTCAAGCATACTTTGGGACTCACTCTTTTTGCCGCCATCATCTGCTCCGCTACTAGCTGCTGCACTTACTTTCATATTTGAACCACCGCCCTCTTTTTGTTCTTTTGAGCTCTTCTCTTTTTTTGCCAATGATGATTTTTTATCTGTTTTTTGCTGACCTGTATTCATCTCTACTTTTTCACCTACATCTTTTATATAAGCCAAGTTTTCGTCTGCCTCTTTAGTGTAAGTTAGAGTAAGAGACTTTAAGTAGGCTTCTCTTGCTTTTTCAAACTCTTGAAGTCTTATATATGCATTTCCCATATTATAATAAACTATCGATTTAATCTCTACATGTGAGGATTTCACGCCTCTATAACCATCTAGTGCTTTTTCATAGTTTCCATTTTTGTAAAACTCATTTGCCTCACTGAAAAGCTTTGTGTATCTGTCTGCATGTAGATTAACTCCAACCAGAAGCAAAAAGCCCAAAACATACCGCTTAAGTGTTGTCACACTTACCAAAAATGTAAGAATTGCCAAAAATACAAAGTAGTAAAACAGTTCTAAATTTTGAACTATTGTTGTTTCACTCTCTTTGTCCTTCTCTTTTTGTGAACTAATGGCCTCAAGGAGTTCGCTGAAATCTTTTGTATAAACTCCCCCGGTTGCATCTGATATCTCTTTAATTGCACTATTTTCTCTGCTTACTACAATATCTCCAAGTTCATCTTTTAAAAGCTCACCATTTTCAAGTCTTAAAGTTGCTCCTATTGCTGAGCCAAGCATAAAAATATTGACTCTCATTGAGTTCTCTTTTGCGTATATAGCTTCACTCTCATAACCAAACTCATCTGCACCATCTGTTAAAAGAACAACGCTCAGCATCTTAGAATTTGACATTTTTCTAGCTAACTTTAGAGCCGGCATAACGTTGCTCCCTTTAGTAATTATAAACTTTTCATCAAGTGAGTTAAATAGATGTAGCAAAAGCTCTTTATCTTGTGTTAGAGGGGACAATACAATAGCATTTGTTGTAAAGCCCAAAACTCCAAAACGAGTTTTGTACTCTGACATAAGCAGCTCTTTTAAAACTTCTTTCGCTTTTGCAAGTCTTGAGGGTTCTATATCTTGTGCAAACATTGAAAAAGATAAATCGACTGCTACTACAACATCGCTAAGTGCCTGCTTTGACTTAATAGGCTCCTGCTCGATAACCGGACGAGAAAGAGCTAAAACTATTAGAATAAAGGTTAAAATATATCCTATTGCTGTAATACTAAAGTTTCTGAAATCTTTTTTTATAAACAGAGGCAGAAGAAGCACTAAAAGCCAAAAATATTCAGGAGATAAAAAACTCATTTTTCAATCTCCCTAAATAGTAAAAATAGTAACAGAGGAAGAACTAAAAGTAAAACTATCCAATAGTAATAATCTTTTAAAATATACTCTCTGCTTTTAATTTTTGAAGATTCAAGCATGTCAATCTCTTCATAAACACTCTGTAACTCTTTTGCTGAGACAGCAGTGTAAAATTTCCCTCCGCTCTCTTGTGCAATTTTTTCTAAAAGTTTCTCATCCGATTCGCCCTTTTTACCAAGACCAATTGTATAGATTTTAATATTTTGCTCTTTTGCAAGCTTTAGAGCATCTTTTGGGGAAATTTTCCCGCTGTTATGCTCGCCGTCTGTTAAGAGGATTATCACCTTTGTCTTTGCCGAGGAGTGTTTAAATGCTCTCACACTCATAGCCACTGCTTCACCAATTGCAGTATTTTGCCCCGCCATCCCTTGAGAGAGATAACTCAACATATCACTTACAATCTCTTTTTCATAGGTTATAGGAGAAGCTATAAAAGCAAAATCTCCATACAAGACTACGCCAACATTGTCGCTAACTCTTTTATGAATAAACTCTGTTGCTATTATTTTTGTAATTTCAAACCTGCTTAATCTCTCGCCTTTGCCCAGTTCATTTTCAAAATCAAGTCCTGATGAGTTCATAGAACCACTTGCATCTATGCACAAAACTATATCTTTTCCATGTCTGTTAAGCGGGTTGAATTTATCTATTACTATAGGAGAAGCCAGAGCGATACAAAGCAATATAAAAACAATTACCTTTAAAATCCACTCCAGCTTTAAAAAACTTTTTTTTGAAGACAAAAACTGCAGATGTACAAAAAATATTGGCTTCATATACTCTTTACATCTATATAGACAGTAAATGATTGGGAGTAACAATAATATCAGATATGCATGTTCAAAACTATAGTAATTCATTGGCAATATTTTAGCCAAAATGTAACAATTTTCGGCAAAACTGTGGCAATAGAGAACAAATTTTAAAATATGTGCAAATTCTGCCTTTTTTTTCTTGACTTAGAAAATATTTTTGCCTATAATTCCCATCCACAAACAATATGTTTGTAACAAGTCTTGTTAGCTCAGCTGGTAGAGCACGTCACTTTTAATGATGTGGCCGATGGTTCGAATCCATCACAGGACACCATTTTTTTTATTTTGTGGCCCCGTCGTCTAGCGGTCAGGATCCATGGTTTTCATCCATGTTACAGGAGTTCAATTCTCCTCGGGGTCACCACTTAATACTTCAAACTCTTTTCAAAACAATTCAAAAAAAAATTTATCATCTCACAATATTAATAACTAATTCTATACTTGTTTACAAATATATTTAGCCTATAATATTGCCACTACTCTGTTTCGACCTTCATGTTTTGCTTTGTACAGACAATCATCTGCACGTTTTATAAAACTGTTTTCAGTATCGTCTTCTCTGTATGATGTAACTCCAAAACTAGAGGTTACATTTCCAGCTACTCCAAAAGTAGTGCTCTCTATCTTTATTCTAAGCTTTTGCGCTAAAATCACTGCATTTTCCGAGTCAGTTTCAGGGCATAAAATTAGGAACTCTTCACCGCCCCATCTTACAAATATATCTATGTTTCTAATATTTTCAATTACTACACTTACAATGCTTTTTAAAACCGTATCACCTACGTCATGTCCATGAGTGTCATTAATTTTTTTAAAAAAATCTATATCAAAAAGAATTATTGAAAGTGGATTTTTATATCTTGCGACACGCTCAAGCTCTAATTTAAACAACTCTTCAAATTTATGTCTGTTGTAAATGCCTGTAAGTTGATCTGTTGAAGCAAGTTTTTCCAGGTCTTGCTGCATCTCAATTCTTTGAGTGATGTCTTTACCTGTTGAGACAAAAGAGATTATTTCATCCTCTTCATTTTTGATTGCACTTATTGTTTTCTCTTCATAATAAAGTTCTCCATCTTTTTTTCTATTGACGAAAACTCCACGAAAAACTTTATCGCTAAGAATCTGTTTCCACATATCAGTATAAAAAGTTTTATCATGTTTGCCGGATTTCAATATGCTAGCTGTTTTGCCTATGCTCTCCTCGCGCGTAAAACCTGTATGCACCACATATGCATCATTAACAAAGGTTAAAACACCGGTTCTGTCGGAAATCATAATAATATCATCAATCTCTTCAATAGCTTTTGATAGTTTTGTTATCTCTTGCATAGATTTTTTTGATTCAGTTATATCCATAACTATTCCGGAGATTATTTCTCCTTCAATATGTGCACTTAGAAGTACTATTTTTTCATCATTATTTTTAGTCAGTACATGTATCTCTATCTCTTCTACCTTACCTTTTGCGGTGAGTTCTTTAAGAAATTCTATACGTTCATTAGAGTACTTATATATTCTTGATGAATTATAACTGCACATATCTTCTGCCGACTCATAATCCATTATATGTACCATAGCATCATTGACATAAATAATTTTTCCGCCGATTGTACTGGTAAAAATGCCGACTTGGGAGTTTTCTACTAAAGTTCTATATCTTTTTTCTGATATTTTAAGACTCATATCCATAATTTTTCTCTCGCTGATGTCTCTTGCTATACTGATAATATAAGTTTTATTTCCTTCATTCATTAATCTGCTTGTGACTTCCAATGGTATAGAAGTGCCACTCTTGCATTTGTGCGATACTTCAAAAACGGCATGGTGGTTTTTTTCTAACTGAGCTTTAATTTTTTTAATATTTTCATTATATATCTCACTGCCCTCTTTCTCATCGCTGTAATCAAGGTCTTGAACTTTCATACTCATTAATTCATCTTTTGTATACCCTCTGGTTGCATATGCAGACTCATTAACGTAGATAAAACTTCCATCAATATTGTGTACCAGTATTGAGTCTGTTACAGAATTAAGCAGTCTTGACTGAAATTCAAGTTCTTGTTCTCTTTTAAAGCTTTGAGTAATGTCCTGTACTGTTCCCATCATTCTAATAGGCTTGTTATTTTCATCTAACTCTACTTTTCCTTTTTCATATACAACTCTTTCGCTCCCGTCTGGAAGCACAATTCTATGTTTAACAGAGTACTCCTCTCCACTTTGCAATGCTTTACTTACAGCGTCTTGTACCAGTGCTTTATCCTCTGCATGTACAGTGTTTATAAATGTCTCATATGTTGCTAGGAACTCTTGTGGCTGCAGTCCAAAAATTACATATATTTCATCAGACCACACAATTGTATTGTCCGATAGATTCCACTCCCAATTGCCTATTTTTGTTAGTTTTTGAGCTTCTTTGAAAAGTATGTTAGTTTTTGAGACCAACTTTGTTCTATTGGCAACTTTGTCTTCTAGTGTCTTGTTTAGAAGGGCAATCTCATTATATTTTGAAGTAAAGGAGTTATAGAGAGAGGCATAATCTTTTATAAAAAAGTTTATTGGATAAAATTCATTTCTTTTTACATATTTGCTAAGCCTGAGTATCGGCAAAATATTTATATAATACAAAGCTATAAGAAATACTGCCATCAGAATAATAAAATATATTAAAATCGTAATAACAAAAGAAGGCAGCTCCTTATTATCACTTTTAATATAATCATCATTTAAATCAATTATTAAATTTAAATATACTCTTTTGCCTTTATCAAAATATGCAAACTCTTTATAAAAAACTTTATGCCCTTCAAGTTCATAGTCATATAACGTATCAAGGTGAGAATCCGCATAGTAATCCGTATTTATTTTATTTATATCTGTAGAAACCACTATTTTATCATCTATGGCTATAGAGAGGGTTTTATACTCTTTATTTGCCTGTAAACTTTTTTGCAGCAGTTTTTTTGAACTCTCAACTCCGTTATTTTCAATCAGAGTTGCTATAGAATATCCAAGCTCAAGAATATCTTTTTTCATTCTTTGTAAGCTTTCATTTTCAAAATACTTGTTAGTAGCACTGTATGTGTAGAAAAAACCTCCATACATAACTATACCTAAGACTAAAACAAACAGTAAATTTACTCTTTTTAATGACATCAGAACCCTTACTTTGAATATAATATTGGATTTTATCTTTATTATATTAAATATAAAACTGTTTATTCACTCAAGTTATAATTTATCGGTACATTTAAAATGATTTTTTTATCAGGTTTTGGAAATTTTCCTGATAAATCTTCTATTGTTTTAACTGCCGCACGACTTAAAATATTATTTTTTGAGTTCACAATCTCAATATCATAAACTTCACAATCAACTCCAAGTGTAAATCTTATAATTACCTCACCGGTTATGTTCCTTTTTCTGGCACTTCTTGGATAGTACAAATTATCTTGTAAAAGTTGGGTGATTTTTTTTGTGTTAATTTTCAGATACTCTTTTGCAACTTCCTCTTTTTTAGGCTCTACATGTGACACTTTATCGGCAATATTTACAGCTATTTTTTCTTCTATAACTATTTTCTTTTCTATTACATCTTCTTTAACAATTACTTTTTCTTTGATTTTGTGAATCTCTTTTATTTTTTCACTATCTTGTGCTTTGGGCTCAACAACTTCTTCAATTATCGGCGCTATAACTGGAGCTATCTCTATTTTTTTGGATGGAATTTTATCTTCTGTGGTTGTATTTTTTGGTTTTGTTTGAGGCTTTTTATTTTCTACATGTAGTGGCTCTTTGGTAATTTCTTTAGCTTGTAGCGCACTGAGTTGAACACAAATTGTAGTTTCACACTCTGCTTTTTTATTTTCAGAATAATATCTCCATGTAAACAGCACTGTTAATATAAGAATGGAGTGAAAGATAAGTGATATTATTAATGGGCGTCTGTGGTTAATCATGATGGTAATAGTAACAAAAAGATTGTTACTATTTTGTTAAGATGTGAATTAAAGAATAAATGAGATTCCAAATCAAGTTTGGAATGACGACAACCCCGTCAACCTGAAACAGCAACTCGGTCACTCTGAAACAGCAACTACGTCACCCTGAACTTGATTCAGGGTCTAGTTAGATAGCACGTTTGAATTCTGGATAAGCTTCTACACCACACTCGTTAACATCCATACCTTCAACTTGAGCATCATCTTCTGCTCTAAATCTTGATATTTTATTTATAACATATAGAACTACAAATGAAACACTAAATGCAAAAACCGCTACGATTACAACACCTTTTAACTGTGCCATAAAAGAGACGCTATCTACAAATATTCCAACTGCCAATGTTCCCCATATACCATTCACCAAGTGTACAGAGAGTGCTCCAACAGGATCATCTAATTTTAGTTTATCAAAAATAGGAACTGCAAAGACAACTAAAGCACCACCGATAAGACCAATTAAAATAGGTGTGTACATGTCATACAAATCAGGTCCAGCAGTAACTGCAACTAAACCACCCAGCGCACCATTTAAAATCATAGTAATATCAAGAAGTTTATATCTGAAGTACATAATAAAACCAGCGATAATTGCACCTGCGAGACCTGCTGTATTAGTATTCATAATAGTTTTAGCAACACTGTTCGCATTCTCAACAGAAGAGATGGAGCCAACACTTCCACCATTAAATCCAAACCAACCTATCCATAAAAGAAGTGCACCTAAAACAACAAGTGGTATGTTTGAAGCTGGAATAACTCTAATTTTTCCATCTACATAACGACCCTTTCTTGGACCCATTATCATAATAGCAGCAAGAAGAGCCCAGCCACCTGTTGAGTGAATCACAGTTGAGCCTGCTAAGTCATACATGTCAATATCAAGCATTGTACCTGCAATAATATCTGCACCCCAAGTGACATTTACTACCAAAGGATATATTACTGCACCCATTACAACTGTAAAAATAGCTAGAGGAATAATGCGAACACGCTCACTAACACCACCACTCATAATATTTACAGTTTTACCAACAAATGCCATTTGAAACATAAAAACAGCCCATATACTCTGAGTATCACTCTCCCAGCTACCAAAAGCAAGCTCATAACCTACTAACAAAAATGCCAAAGAGGCAACTGCGTAAATCATTACATTTATTGTAAGAACGGCAGAGACATTTTTTGTACGTACAAGTCCAGCTTCAAGCATTGCAAAACCAGGAACCATAAAGATTATTAAGACCATTGTGAATAGCGTAAAGAAAGTATCGATTATATATTTAAAATCAGCTTCTAACATGTAAGTATCCTTTTAAAATTTAAGGAAGTATTATAGCTTAATGATTATACAGGATTTTATTTTATTGATTATTTTTTAATCAATTGTGAATATTTAAAGTTTTTGGAAGTCTCTACATGTAAGTACAGCTAAAAGGAATTTCTCCCTTTTAGTGTGTGTTTTATATAGCCTCGATGTCAGTTTCACCAGTACGTATACGGATAATTTTTTCAATGTTTGTAACGAATATTTTACCGTCACCTATTTTACCAGTTCTAGCAGCTTCTACAATTGTACTCGTAACTTGATCAACCATATCATCAGACACTACCATTTCCATTTTTATTTTTGGTAAAAAGTCTACTACGTACTCAGCACCACGGTAAAGTTCACTATGACCTTTTTGACGACCATAACCTTTAACTTCACTTACTGTCATTCCATCGATGCCAATTTCTGCTAAGGCATCTTTTACATCTTCTAATTTAAATGGTTTAATAACCGCTTCTACTCTTTTCATAATAATATCTCCAAATTTTAGTTTAAAATTGTAACCATATTTAAGGTTTAATGCAACTTATCATATCTCTATTCCTAAAGGGGGAATTAACTTCTCCCTCTAAGCGTTCCAGTTATAGGTTAATCGCTTTTTCACCGTGAACTGTTTCATCAAGACCTTTTGCTTCAGTCTCTTCATCAACTCTACCACCACCAGTTAAAGCAGACGCAATAAAGTAAACTATTGCTGTTACTACACCACTGTAAACAATTGTTAATCCGATTGCTTTAAATTGACTTAGAAGTTGAGACATCATGTCATAATCTTTAGCCATTGCATAATCAGCAATAAAGATTGCCGTAGCAATTGAACCCCAGATACCAACTAAACCGTGAATCCAGAATGCATCTAAAGAGTCATCAACTTTGAACATGTTTTTAAGCTTAGAAACACCATAAAAACCTAATGCACCACCAACTAAACCTATGATAATCGCACCCTCAACACCAGCAGAACCAGCAGCAGGAGTGATAGCAACAAGACCAGCAACAGCACCAGAAGCACCACCAACTAGAGTAGCTTTTTTGTAAACTAACCACTCAACTGCAATCCAGCCTATAACACCAAGAGACGCAGCAACATTTGTAACTAAAAAAGCAGATGCAGCAACGCCATCAGCAGCTAGTTCAGATCCAGCATTAAAACCGAACCAACCAAACCATAATAGAGCAGCACCTAAAGATACTAATACAGGAGAAAATGGCTTAATAGCAACTTTTCCATAATCTTTTCTTCTTCCTAAAATCATTGCAACAACAAAACCTGCAACACCAGCATTTAAGTGAACAACAGTACCACCGGCAAAGTCCATCTCACCAAAGTTTAATGTAGTCGAATTACCACTCCACGCCCAGTGTGTAATAGGAGCATAAACAGCTACAATCCATAATGCAACAAACACCATAAATGTAGAGAATTTAACTCTCTCAATCATTGAACCACTAGCAATAGCAACTGCAATCGCTGCAAATGTCCCTTGAAATGCTACAAACAGTAACTCAGGAATTGTTCCACTTAAAGTGTCTGAAGTAATTCCAGAAAGTAAAACTTTACCACTACCAATTAAATCACCATCACCAAATGCTACTGAGTAACCAACTAATACCCACACTAAACTACCAACTGCGAAAGCACCTAAACTCATACTTATAGTATTAATAACATTTTTACTACGAGTAAGACCGCCATAAAATAGTGCTAACCCCGCAGGTGTCATTAACATTACTAAAGCCGTAGCAACTAACATCCAAGCAGTGTCACCGCTGCTTAACGTATCCTCTGCAAATACAAATGTTGGCAATGCCAACAGAGCAAGAAAAAATCTCTTCATCTATTATCCTTTTTTGTTTAACTTCCAAAATTATACAAGTTATGTGTGATGTATTAATCATAAAAGTGATTAATTTTTAATCAACATCACCAAATGCGCTATTTTGTGAATATAAATATTTGTATAAAGAGCAATTAGACTCTGAATCAAGTTCAGAGTGACAGAGTTGTTGTCATTCCAAGCTTGACTTGGAATCTAGTTTATGAATTTTGAAAATATTTTTCTAGAAGATTGTTGAGAGAAATTAGATACAACTACATAAAAAATAATTTATTTTGTATTTTTTATAAATTTTACAAATACCTTAAGGGACAATCAGATATTATAAAAGAATTTTATTTTTGAAAGACTAGGTGTGTATATGGGCGATTTGCTAAACAACGATGAGATACAAACTATAAATATTGAAGAGACTCTTCAAAACAGCTACCTTGATTACTCTATGAGTGTAATCGTAGGTCGGGCACTCCCTGATGTTCGTGACGGATTAAAACCTGTTCATAGAAGAATTCTATATGCGATGGACAAACTAAACCTTTCTCACGGTGCGAAGTTTAAAAAATCTGCTCGTATAGTCGGTGACGTTATTGGTCAGTACCACCCTCACGGCGATACTGCAGTTTATGATGCTCTTGTTCGTATGGCTCAGGATTTCTCTATGAGAATGCAACTTGTTGACGGTCAAGGAAACTTCGGTTCTGTGGACGGCGACAGTGCGGCTGCTATGAGATATACAGAAGCTCGTATGACCAAGTACGCTGGTGAGCTTTTAAAAGATCTTGATAAAAACACAGTTAATATGATAGACAACTACGACGGAACTACAAAAGAGCCTGATGTAATGCCAACCCGTGCTCCAAACCTTCTTATAAATGGTTCATCAGGTATTGCAGTTGGTATGGCAACAAATATTCCACCTCATAATCCAACTGAAATCATGAATGGATTAAAAGCTCTTCTTAAAAATCCAGATATTGAACTGTCTGAAATAATGAGACATATCAAAGCTCCCGATTTTCCAACCGGCGGTATTATCTTTGGTAAAAAAGGGATTATGGATGCGTACGAAACTGGCCGTGGCCGTATAAAAGTTCGTGCTAAAACCCATATAGAGAAAAAAGGGCACAGAGATATTATTATTATTGATGAGCTTCCTTATCAAGTAAATAAGGCACGTTTAATAGAGAATATAGCTAACCTTGTTAAAGACAAAATGATTGATGGTGTTTCAGAGATTCGTGATGAGTCTGACCGTGACGGTATGAGAGTTGTTATTGAACTAAAAAAAGATGCTATGAGTGAAATAGTTCTTAACAATCTTTTCAAGCAAACGAGCATGCAGACTACATTTGGTATTATCATGCTTTCTATATTAAATCAAGAGCCAAGAATCTTTGGAATCATAACTATATTAAAACACTTTATAAATCACCGTAAAACTATTATTATTCGCCGTACAATTTTTGACCTTGAAAAAGCAAAAGCGAGAGCGCATATTTTAGAAGGTCTTAAAAAAGCACTTGATATTATTGATCAAATTATAAAAGTAATCAAAGCAAGTAAAAATGTAGAAGAAGCACGTGACAATCTAGTTTCAGAGTTTGAATTCTCTCAAATCCAAGCACAAAGCATTGTAGATATGCGTCTTGGGAAACTTACAGGTTTAGAGCGTGAGAAAATTGAAAATGAATTACTAGAGCTTCTTACACTTATTGAATATCTAGAGTCAATTCTAAAGAGTGAAGAAATTTTACACGGGATAATTAATGATGAGTTTGATGAACTTCTTGTTACATATACTGATGCTAGACGTACAGAAATTGAGGATGATTACGACGATATAGATATTGAGGATTTAATCCCTAATGAGCCAATGGTTGTAACTATCACTCACAGAGGCTACATCAAAAGAGTTCCTCTAGCTTCTTATGAAAAACAAAAACGTGGTGGAAAAGGCAAAATTGCTGTAACTACTTACGAAGATGACTTTATAGAGAGATTCTTTACATGTAACACTCACGATACACTTCTGTTTGTAACAGACCGTGGTCAATTACACTGGTTGAAAGTTTACAAAATCCCTGAAGGAAGCAGAATTGCTAAAGGCAAAGCTGTTGTAAATCTTCTTAACCTTATGGCTGATGAAAAAATTCGCTCTATTATCCCTACAACTGATTTCAGTGAAGAGAAGGGTCTAGTATTTTTCACACAAAAAGGTATTGTTAAACGAACAAACCTTAGTGAGTTTTCAAATATCAGAAGCAACGGAGTTAGAGCAATAGTTCTTGATGATGATGATGCACTAATTACTGCAAAAATAGCTGATCAAGATATTAAGTATCTATTTATAGTAACAAAACTTGCTCAATGTATTAAATTTGACATTGAAAAAACTCGTGAACAAGGTCGTAGTACTCGTGGTGTAAGAGGTATTAAGTTCAAACACGAAGATGATGAAGTGATTGATGCAAATATTATCGCAAGTGATGAGCAGGAGATTTTAATTGTTGCAGAAAAAGGTATCGGAAAAAGAACTGATGCTGGCGAATACAGATTGACAAATCGTGGTGGTTCTGGTGTTATAGCTATGAAAATGACTGCTAAAACTGGAAAGTACATTGTTGGATGTCTGATGGTTGATGAAGGTATGGATATGATGGCTCTTACAAAAGCCGGCAAGATGATTAGAGTAGATATGCAGACTATCTCAAAATCTAGCAGAAACACATCTGGAGTATATATTGTAAAGGGTGATGATGTTGCAAGTGTTTCTCGTTGTCCAAAACAACCGATAGATGATGAAGAAGAAGATGAGAATCTTCTCCTTGATCCAAGTGAGTTGGTATAGTAGTTGCTTTAGCTCCTATATTAAATCATGCTAAGGGACAAACCATGAAATATTCTATATTACTTGCACTGCTTTTAAGTGTTTCTTCACTATTTGGAACTGATAAAATTCAATCAGTTGACACTTCGGTTATGGAGCAGACAAATGCAGAGCTTGCTAAAGCAAGAGCTGAAGCGAATCAAGCAAAAGCTGATCTTCTTCAAGTAAACCTTGAGAGAGAGCAAGAAGCTTTAAGTGCTGCTGAGGCTGATGAAGCAAGAGCAGCTATGCAAAGAGAAGCTGTTTTAAGTGCTAATCAAACTATTCATATAAGCGTTACAGGTCAAGGCGTTGCCCCTATGAATACTGTTTCTCCTGCTCAAGCTTATGCTTTAGCAAAAAGAGCAGCAATTGCAGATGCTTACAGAGCTATAGCTGAAAAAGTAAAAGGTGTTCGTATTGATGGTCAAGACTTAATCAAAAATATGATGGTTCAAAGATCAGTTATTCGTACTTCTGTTAATGCAATGATTAGAAATGCCAATGTTGTTGAAACAACTTTTAAAGAGGGACTATGCGAAGTAGAGATGGAAATCGTAATTTCACACTCAGACTTTGCTCAATAATATTTTTTAATTCACTTGCACTAAATGCGAGTGAATTCCTTATCTCCTACCGATATGTCGTAAAAGACTCTCTTCTTTACAATGAAACACTTAATATATCAGAAGCTATGACAAAATGCGATGGAAAACCATATGAATATTTTGTTTTAGAAAACAACAATAATAAAAATTTAAAAAAACTCATCTCTCAAAACTCTGAAGATTTTTTAAAGTACATACATAAACTTGGTCTACATGTAGAACATAAAGAAGAGACTATAAACTTGCAAAACAGATCAACAACAATACTCACGCTTAAAACAACTTGTTTCAAAGTCGATTTTAATGATAATTTTGCTAGAATTTCACCATTAAAATAAGGGTTTAAATCACCCAAAAACATAGGGCTATTAGTGAAAATTGCAATCGTTGAAGATGATATTAATATGAGAAAATCTCTTGAGATTGCTATGAGCGACTATGAAGAGTTTGAAATTAAAACATTTAAAAATGCAAAAGATGCCCTAAAAAACCTTGATGATAGTTTTGATTTAGTCATAACTGATATCAACATGCCAGGAATGGATGGTATAGAGTTTATTAAAACTTTAAATGGTAAATTTGAAGTTATTATGATGACAGGAAACGCAACTCTCCAAAGGGCAATAGAGTCTATTCATCTCGGAGTGAAAGATTTTTTACTTAAACCTTTTGACGTAGATACTTTAATTACAGCAATAAGAAGAGAAGACAAAGTTCAAAAAGCCAAAAAAAAGCTCCCTATTGCTAATACCAAGAACACTACTAACGGCTTTTTAGGAACATCAAAAGCACTAAAGTCTGTTTTAAACATTGCCGATAAAGCGTGTAAAACTGATGCAAGTATTTTACTTTTAGGTCAAAGTGGTGTTGGGAAGGAAGTATTTGCCTCTTACATCCATGAAAATTCTCCAAGAGCAAAAAAAACCTTTTGTTGCTATAAATATGGCTGCGATACCTGAAAATTTGATTGAGAGTGAGCTTTTTGGATTTGAAAAAGGTGCTTTTACTGACGCGAGTGAAGCAAAAGCAGGACTATTTGAGCTTGCGCAAGGTGGAACACTGTTTTTAGATGAGATTGGGGAAATGCCTTATGGTGTCCAAGCTAAACTGCTTCGTGCCCTTCAAGAAAAAGAGGTAAGAAGACTTGGCTCTTCTAAAAGCATAAAAATAGATATAAGAGTAGTTTCAGCAACAAATGCAAATCTTAACAACAAGATTAAAGATGGGACATTTAGAGAAGATCTTTATTACCGTTTAAACACTATTCCACTAAATATTCCACCGCTAAAAGATAGAGTGGAAGAGATTTTAGAGATTGCTTATAAAGTACTTGAGCAAAACTGCCAAAAGTACAATTTTAATCTTAAGAGTTTTTCGAGTGAAGCGGAGAAACAACTTTTATCTTATAGTTGGCCTGGAAACATAAGAGAGCTTATCTCTGTTGTAGAGAGAGCCGTTATTTTAAGTGAAACAGATGAGATTACACCCGAGGAGCTTTTTTTGGAATCTCGTGGATTAACGCAGGACAAAGACATTTCAAGCATGGAAAAAGAGCTAATTAAAGAAGTACTTAGTTCTGAGGATGGCGATATAGAAAAAGCATCTGAGATTCTTGGAATGAGTATATCGATTTTAGTAAAAAAAATAAAAACTTATAAACTATAGGAGAGAAAAATGAGAAAATACAATGTAGCAGTAGTTGGAGCAAATGGGGCGGTTGGTGAAGAGATATTAACAATATTACAAGAGATTGACTTCCCTTTAAACAAACTGGTTCCATTGGCAAGTGCTAGAAGTATAGGCAAAACTGTAGAGTTTAATGGAAAAGACATAGCTATACAAGAGCTTACTACTGATGTTTTTGAAGAAGAAGAGATTGAAATTGCACTTTTTAGTGCTGGTGGAAATATTAGTGAAAAGTTCGCTCCATACGCTGTTAAAGCTGGTGCTGTTGTTATTGACAATACATCTCACTTTAGAATGGATAAAAATATTCCTCTTGTTGTCCCTGAAGTAAACCCTGAAGACATCGCAAAATGGGAAACTAGCGGAATCATAGCAAATCCAAACTGCTCAACTATTCAGATGGTACAAGTTCTAAAACCTCTTGATGAAGCTTATGACTTGGTTAGAGTTGATGTTAGCACATATCAAGCAACATCAGGAGCTGGTAAAGAGGCGATGGAAGAGTTAGTGACGCAAATGCAAGACTTTTTTGCTTTTAAACTAAGCGACTCTGAGCATAAAGTTTTCAACCAACAAATTGCTCTAAATGTAATCCCTCAAATTGATGTTTTCATGGAAAATGGATACACAAAAGAGGAGATGAAGATGATTAACGAAACTACTAAAATCATGCATAAAGAGATTCCTCTTAGTGCTACATGTGTTCGTGTTCCAACTCTTCGTGGTCATGCAGAAGCCTTGTCTCTTACTTTTAACTCTGATGTTCAAGCAGACAAGGTTAGAGAGATTTTAAGCAAAGCACCAAACATTGTGATTTTAGACAAGCCAGAAGAAGCTCTCTACCCTATGCCTGCTACATGTGTGGATATGAATGAAACTTTTGTAGGACGTATAAGAAATGACAACTTCTCTAAAAAAATGATTCACCTGTTTATAGTTGCTGACAATCTTAGAGTTGGCGCAGCTACAAATGCTGTAAGAATTGCTCAAAAATGGGCTGAGATGCAAGAGGAGAAGTAGTTATGATTGAAAGATTATTTGAAAACTCCCTGTGGGGCTCAAGATTTATAATAATTCTCGCTGTTGTTTTTGGTCTTATTGGAGCAGTTGTACTATTTATTGTAGCTAGTTTTGATATATATGACACTGCAAAATTTGTTATAAACACATACTTTAATAACGCCCATCCAGAGAATTTTCACGAAGATGTTGTAGCTGGAATCATAGGCGCTGTTGATTTATACCTAATAGGTGTTGTTATGCTTCTTTTTTCTTTTGGTCTATATGAACTGTTCATTTCTGACATAGATGCGGCGAGAGATGATACAGGAGGAGAAAACAAAATATTGTCTATACACTCCCTTGATCAACTAAAAGATAAAATTTCAAAAGTTATTGTAATGGTACTTGTTGTTGGTTTTTTTCAAAAAGTAGGTCATACTCACTATGATGGTGCCTTAGATATGTTATACTTCGCGCTATCAATTACTGCCGTTGCAGTTGGTCTTTTCTTCTTGGGGAAAGTCGGAAAAAGTCATTAAATTATAAGTAAAAGGAAAAAAATGAGTAAAATATTTGTAGACGCATGCTTTGGAAAAGAGACTCCATACACACCAGTTTGGATGATGAGACAAGCAGGTCGTTATCTTCCAGAATATATGAAAGTTCGTGCAGAAGCAGGAAACTTTTTAAACCTTTGTCATGACCCTAAAAGAGCAGCAGAGGTTACTATTCAACCACTTGATATTGTTGGTGTTGATGCGGCTATTTTATTTAGTGACATCCTTGTTATACCTGATGAAATGGGTATGGATTTAGAGTTTATCAAAGGTGAAGGTCCAAAGTTTAACGACCCTCTTTCAACTCAAGAAGACTTAGACAGACTTCTAGGTGGTGAAGAAGCAGCTTCAAAACTTACTTACGTTTATGAGACTATTGAACTACTAAGAGAGCAACTTGATGCCAGAGGTGATGAAAAAGCACTTATCGGTTTTACTGGTGCTCCTTGGACTCTTGCTACTTACATGATTGAAGGTCAAGGTACAAAAACTTACAACATTTGTAAAAAAATGATGTACTCAAACCCTGAACTTTTACACAATATACTTAGAAAAGTTACTGAAGTTGTTAAACTATATATGGAAAAACAAATTCAAGCCGGTATTGATGTTGTACAAATCTTTGACTCATGGGCAGCTGCTATTGAGCCGGGTAAGTATGATGAGTTCTCTTGGAGTTACATGGTAGAGATTGCTGAGTACTTAAAAGAGAAATACCCACATATTCCAGTAATCATGTTCCCTAAAGGTATCCCTGCATTTTTAGATAAAGTATACGGAAACTTTGATGTATTTGGTGTTGATTGGTCAACTCCAATGTCACTTGCAAAAGAAAAACTTGGTGACAAGTACGTTCTTCAAGGAAACATGGAGCCTTGTCGTCTTTACTCTAAAGAAGCAACTACTCACTGTGTAGAAGTTATACAAGAGACTATGGGAACTAAAAGACATATCTTCAACCTAGGTCACGGGATTTTACCTGATGTTCCAGTTGAAAATGCTATACACTTTGTTAAAGAGTGTCAAAGAGTTAGTAAAAAATAGTGAAAACGATTTTCGGTCCTATAAACTCAAGAAGATTTGGTTCTTCTTTGGGTATAGACCTCTCCCCTGCCCTTAAACAGTGTAATTTTGACTGCCTTTACTGCGAGTTAGCACCAAGCGCAACTGTAGATACTCAATCAAATACAGTAGATATCCCAACAATTATTAATGAGCTAAAAGAGCATTTAAACGACAAGATTGATGTTATAACACTTACTGCAAATGGCGAACCTACACTTTATCCACAACTAAGTGAACTTATAGATGAGATAGACAAAATAAAAAATAAAACTCAAACTCTCATACTTACAAACAGCGCTACTCTTGTTGATGAAAAGGTATTTAACTCACTTTTAAAACTTGACCAGGTAAAACTCTCACTTGATGCTGTAAGCGAAGATGTGTTTAAAAAAATAGATAGACCGCATAAAAGTATGCATGTAGAAAGTATTGTTGAAAAAGTAATAGAGTTTAGTAAAGTTTACAAAGGCAAACTTTTTATAGAGATACTTTTTGTGTATGGTTTAAATGATACAAAGCAAGAGATACAAAAACTAAATAAAGTTTTACTGCAATTGAATGTTACAAGGGTAGACCTAGGGACGATAGACAGACCTCCAGCTTACCCAGTTAGCGGAATAAGCTACAAAGAGCTACACGAGGCATCTTTAGAGTTTGACAGCTCTTTACCCATACATATAGCATCAAGGGTTCATGCAGAACCAAACAACTCAAACTACACAAATGAAGAGATACTAAATACACTTGATAAAAGACCATTAACTATGGATGACATTAACTTACTCTTCGATGAAGAGAGTAAAAAACGACTTCAAACACTAATAAAAGAGTCAAAAATAGTAAAAAAAATAGTCGGAAATTTAGAGTTTTTGATTCTACATGTAAACGAAAAAAGAAAACTAAAAAAGTAGCTTGAAAAGCCTTGACTTTTCAAGCACCATAAAGTATAATTTCGACCTCTTAAACATTCCGGATTAGCTCAGCGGTAGAGTAGGTGACTGTTAATCACTTGGTCACTGGTTCGAATCCAGTATCCGGAGCCATTACTTTTTAAACTCCTAAATACCGTACTTTCCAACTGAATTATATACTTACTGTGCCCAAGTGTGCCCACTATATTTCACCTAAAAAAATTTTGATAGAGTTACAAAGTCCTTGATTGTGGTCTTTTATAGTTTTTTGTATATTATTTAAGAATTTCCAGTATCTGGAGCTATTCAACTTATGTTAATTATTCCTATTATGGGCTAAAAATATCTACGCTTTAGTATATGAAATCACTTAAATAGTTTACTAGAAGCTGTTATATAGGTGGTTGCTGTTACCTAGATTAGTTTAATTAATTTTGTATATTTAGTATTTTGAGTAAAATTTCGAAAGTCATTTGTTTTTTTATATTATTTTTTGTATTTAAGGTTTTTTATATATAATTGTTGACTTTATATTTGTTATTAAAAATATAAATATTGGAGTTTCCCGTGGATATTATCAAAATTACATTATCTATTATAAGTATATTTATAGTGGCTTTTATTCTGTATATTGCTACAACAATTTTCACTATATTTGATGATGCTAGTTCTCATGATACATCTCTTTATGAATATAGTACCTTCAAATGTAAGGATAAAGATTTTACTCTTACTGCTCCTGCTATACTTTACCACTACAACTTTACTGGTAGTTCTTCAAGTGCAAACAAAACATATCGTTTTACATATCATCTAAATGATGGGAAAGAGGATTATATGTCTGTTGTTAAAACTTACCCTATTGGAAGTAAATTTAAGTTTATAAACATATATGAAAGCTCTTCATTTTCATCAGGTAGAATGATAGATTTCTTAATTGAAGATGAGCGAGGATTAAGAAGTTTAGTTAGTAATTTGGAAATAAGTATAAATCAGTGTAGTCTAGATAAGATTGATAAATCACAAGAAAATTATTACCCATCAGGAATGAAAACAAAAGTTAAAAATAGAAACAATCTATTTACTATAGAAGCTGAATTGTATGATTTTTCAACAGATAGAGCATATCTTAGTAATATAGCTAAACAAGAAAATAATACTGATAGTAAATCTACACTTACAATAAAAATTCCAAATAAAGAGTACCTATATTTTACTAGAAATATTGTAGAAGAACACATTACTAATATTAAAGATAATAATTTATCAATAAAAATTGAGTTTGATAGTAAAAATGTTTTTATCCCTACTTTTTTTCTTGAAGGAAAAAGTTTTTCACAATATAGTTGCCAAGACATAAATATATCAGATATATATTCATGTTATAAAAGCTTTCCTAAGTGGCTAAATAGACCTTATAAAAAAGATCTATATATAAAGATATCAACCTTAAAGGACTTAAAAGAACAACTCTCTTTATTAAAAAACAATGATTATATAATTATTGCCTATTTACCATTAGTCACTGAGGATGATGATAATTATTATCTAATGGTAGATGATTATCTAAAGGCTATATACAGTTATAATAAAATTAAAGTAATAAATAGTGATAAGAACATATCAAAAATAAATTTCCTACTTATGGGTACTAAAGGGAACTTTAATTTGGGAAGAGGTTTAAATATTTTAGATAATTCAGGAAAATTACAAAAAAATATTTTCTTTTTAGACCCTAAGCTTGATGTAAAGCTTAGTGCTTTTAAACTATAACGTAATGAAAAATGGGTGTAGGAAACCTAAGTAAAGATTATAAAAAGCTCTAAAATACGTCCAAAATAAATATTTTTTTGGATTTTTAAAAAGTAGAAAGCTGGAATCAACTAGCAAGTTACGATTTATCGTAAAATATTTCAGGCTAAATCATTATTTTTTTCTTTTTATTGCAAAAAAATCGGCAAGGTATCCTAATTGAAAAATATATTTACTGTACCTGTCAAGAGCGGAGTTAAATTCGGCAGTTTTTCGTAAGAAATATTACGAATTGTAACCTTAAGCGACGATGGTTTAATTTATCCCTTTGATTGATTTTTTGGCTTTAAACTTATACAAGTCTGAATCTACCATTCCCTCCTCTTTTTTTTCTTTCAATCGATATGAATCTCCAAGTATATTTATAATATGAGAGTGGTGTAAAAGTCTGTCTAAAATAGCTGTAGTAACAACTTTATCATTTGCAAATATTCCACTCCATTGGCTAAACACAAGATTTGAAGTGACAATTGTTGCTCCTCTTTCATAGCGTTTGGATATTACTTGAAAAAAGTGATGGGCATCTTCTTTGCTCATTGGAAAGTAGCCTATTTCATCTATTACAAGCAGAGATGGTGTCATGATAGACTGACGGATAAAAGAGTCATAGCGTTTCTCTTTTTTGGCATTGCTCATCTGCATAATAAGGTCAGAGATTGTTATAAATCTGGCTTTGATGCGTTTTTGAACAGCTTGATAAGCAAGTGCTATTGCTAAGTGAGTTTTACCAACTCCAGACTGGCCAAGTAATATAATGTTCTCTTTGCGTTTGATGAACTCAAGAGTGGAGAGTTCTTCTATCTGTCTACGATTAACTCCGACAGTGAAATCAAAGTCAAACTGCTCAAGTGTTTTTATAGTTGGAAATCCTGCCATTTTTGTGAGCGTTGCACGCGAACGAGTAGCTCTGCTGTCTGCTTCGAGTTTTAGCACTTCATAAAGATATTCACTATATTTCCAACCTTCTTTTGCTGCACGGTTTCCAAGCTCATGATGAAACTCGTTAAACATTGGCAGTTGCAACTCTTTACACAAATATTCTATCTTCTCATTTAGTTCCATAAAGCACCTCCAACTGCATAAGCAGGAATAAGCATATAAGCCATAACAGGGATAAACTCATCATAGCTTTGTAAATCACGATTTGGAATATGAATGGTAATTCTATTGGATGTTTGGCTATTTTTTGATACACTTTGTGCTGTAGCTTTTATTGGGTGGATACCGTGATAAGGCTTCGGTAGAGGTAGCAAATGCAATTGCTCTTCTGCCAACATATCAAATGGCTTATGCATAGTTGTTTGATGTATTCTAGAGTTAGCTGTGAAATCCAGCCAATCCATAACTTCCGCATTTGCATTCTCCAAGGTCATTTTATAACCCATCATAGAGAGTCTAGTTTTAAACATGTTGTGAAAACTGTATCTCAAATAGTGATTAAATCTCTCAACCTTGCCCTTAGTTTGAGCACGATATGGCTTACAAACTTTAAGTTGCATTCCGCAATGTTTCTCTGCGAAATCTCGAAACTGCTCATTAAATTTATGCTTACCAAATCCATAAGCATTTCTTTTAATAATTACTGTCTTCATGTTGTCATATAGACCTTCTTGTGGAACTCCACCGAAGTAACTAAATGCGTTCATATGACATTTTATTAGGGTTTCTACTTTTTCATCAGATACATATTCAACATATGACGCTCGAGAATAGCCCATTGTTGCCACAAATGCAGACAAGCCTTCTTTTGGAAATTCTACCCAGTCAACTTGCATCTGTTTACCAGGGTCTGTCTCAAACCTAACTAGCGGTTCTTCATCTTTTACTTTTTGGCGGAGCTCATGACGAAGCACAACATCATTCATCCAGCGAAGTGAACCTCTATAGCCTAATTTCTGAATCTCTTGATAAATTGACGATGAAGGAATAGAAACACCTAGTTTATGTGCCTCTTCTAGCATTCTGGCAATATTTGGAAGGTATGGATCAACTGTTGTTTCAACTGCATCTCGTTTAATGACTGGAACATAGCCTTCAGGCATCTTTGCATATTTAGCAACTGTATCTCTGTTAATGCCTAGTTTACGAGCTATGGCACTTTTACTAAGTCCATCTTTGAGCATTTTATGAATCATTTTTACTTCACCTTTTTTAAGCATTCATCTCCTTCCAAATTTTTGAAAAAAGACTTTAACAAAATTAATTTGTTTCTTTAAGCTTTTGGTTGTAAAAACTACTTTTTAGCAGCTTTCCGTACTGCCTATTTTAACTCCGCCGATGACAACAACTACTCTACAGCAAAAAATGTGATTATAAAAGACCTTATAGAGATAGACTTTGATATTGAAAATGACTTTAAAGACATTGAAAACATAACCAGAGAAGTTTTTCAAAATGAAAATACAAATAATGATTTTTCTGTACAATTGAACTCTTCTAAAACTGCTATTAGTGCTCAAATTTGGTATGAAACACATTACAAAGAGTCTCTAAAAAACAGAGGTGAATTTACTATAAAATTATTAAACGAGTATAAAAAACACCCGACAATTGTGCTTAAAAGAGGTGCTAGTAAATCTTCAAAACAAAAACAAGATGACGAAGAGTAATAAATAGTTATTGTTGTTTTGAATTGTAAGATAAATCTTTTTTATTAACATCAACGACAAAGCCCTGTTTTAAAAGTTCTCTTCCAATCAACAACGGGTAGCGCATTGTATCTCTATAAGCAAGAGAGACCTCTATATCGTAGGTTTTATTGTAGATTACTATTTTTGTTTTTATAAAATATCTTTTTTCAGTTTTTCCGTTTGAACTCTTTACATCCGATATTCTTGAAATTGGCTTTACAACATAACCGTCTGTCAATCTTTCATTTTTGTTATTGAGTACTATAAACTTTACTAAACTATCTTCTATCTGCGTTATCTCTGTACAGTGTAAAGAGGAAGTTTTTGCACCCGTATCTATTTTTGCCTGAATGTTATAAATATTGAATTCAGGCAAATCAAATCTATCTACTTTTCCCAATATCTCTTGAGAGTAAAGAGTGCAGACTAAAAAGATTAATATTAAAAATCTCATGTTTTCTCAATATACAATCTTCTAAGAATAGTTATCATACTCTCAACAGCTTTTATAGAAGCTGTTTCATTTACAGTGTGATAACCGATAGTTGGAATTTGAAGCGTTGCACCTTGGATAGTTCCTTTGGTAGCGTGAATTATTCTTCCAAGTTCTGTAGTTCCAAGTGAGCCTTTTATGCCACTTTGCAACATCTTATTTTTCAGATAAGCATCTTTAAAGTGATATTTTATGTTCTCTTCTATTGCTATGTTTTTTATTATATTTTTAAGCGGAGACCTAAAAACTGCGTTTTCATCTCTATGTCTTAAAATAACATTTAGGTTTTTTATATCTTCTAAATTTTCATATGGACTAGTATCTAGAACTAGCAACTCGTTAGTTGATATATCGAATCTTCTAAACCACTCCAACAAGAACCTCCAGCTTTTTCCAGCTTCTTCTGAGGAAGTGAAAAAAGCAGTTCCTTTATAGCCAGTCATGTACATGTAGATAATAATTGCAACAGAGAGTACATTGTCCAGCTGTGCAGATATCAAGTCATCTTTAAACTCCAATTTGTCCATAAAAGCTATCGGTGTCCCAGGAAACAAAAAGTCAAAGCCCTCAACATTGAAAATTATATTGTTTCTTCTTTCACATAAGTAAGCATCTCGAATAACACCTAGTCCGAGATAACTTCCTGACCATGGCTCATAAGCTTGAACTTTTTCATCAACAAATCTTGATGTGAACCTATGCAAAAGTTGCTCAGAGTTTGAAGTACCTGTTAAGTCTGCTCTATTTTTTGCAATAAAAGCAGCATACTGAAATTCATTATGTCCGGTACATATAAGACCGTGCCTATCTGCGTGAGCAGAGATATATCCGCTCGTAGGGTCCTTGCCTTTTGCTACCAACACACCATCATAATATTCAACTTTTATACCAATTTCTTCAAGCTCTCTTTTTATAAACATAAAAAAAGAGTGTTCTGCTCCAACTACACTCGGAATACGAATAAGTTGCTTTAAAATGTCATAAAATCGTTCCATGTTTTATCCTACATATATTTCTAAAAAATTATTCTATAATATCTTCACTATTTAATTCGTAAAATTCACTTTGTTCGATTATATTTTCATTAAAGTGTTCTATTTTGTCATCTGCCATTTCAAGATTGTTAAACTTTGCAATATGAAAAACTGCATCACCGGCTTGAACAAGCGGAATCTCTGATTTACCTATTATAACACCATCAAAAGGTGATATTATCTCGAAATTTTCATCATCTAACGGCTCATCAATATATGCAATTATTTCACCTTTTTCGACGGTATCACCAAGTGCTTTTATAGTTCTCAGCATTCCACTTTCACTAGAACGTATCCACTTACTATCTCTTGTAACTATTGGTGTTTTTCTAGCTGTTTTTCTAAATACCATTGGTAACATATCGTTTTCTCTTAGCACGTTAACAATTCCCTGAACCCCTATTCTAATGCAAGTCTCATCAAAACGCAGAGCTTCTCCCGCTTCATAAAGCAAAATTGGAATTCCGGCTTCTTGCGCAACAGAACGTAGTGACCCATCTCTTAACTCAGAGTGCAAAATCACAGGAGCCTGAAAAGCTTTTGCTAGGTTGAATGTATACTCATTATCTATATTTGTCCGAACTTGTGGCAGGTTAGACTTATGTATAGATGCCGTATGCAAATCTATCCCCAAATCACATTTTGTTACAATTTCATCAAAAAATATTTTAGCAACTCTACCTGCCAATGAACCTTTTGAACTTCCTGGAAAACTTCTATTTAGATCTCTTCTATCTGGCAGATATCTTGATAATGTCATAATTCCATATACATTTACAATTGGAACCAATATAATAGTTCCTTTAAGTTTTTTTAAAATCTCTAGCTTTCTAAACCTTCTTATTATCTCTATGCCATTTAATTCATCTCCATGAATTGCTGCACTTATAAAAACAGTTGGACCATCTTTTTTTCCTCTTATTACCCTTACAGGGAGATTTGTAGGGGTATTATAAAGCTTTGGCATTTCGATATTAATCGTTGTGTTGACACCCTTTGGTATCTCTACACCGGCTAAAATTAATTTGGAACTTGACATTTCTAAGCCCCGATACTATCTTTTTTTATTCTCTTTTGTTTTACTTTAGTATCACTTTTTGGAGTGACATTTTTTTCAATGTAATCCATAATTTTTTCAGCTATGTCAATATTTGTTGACTTCTCAATTCCCTCAAGACCTGGAGAGGAGTTTACTTCCATAACAAGAGGCCCTCTTGATGACTCTATCATATCAACTCCACAAACTCCAAGACCCATAGCTTTTGCAGCAGATAATGCTGTTGATTTTTCTTTTCTTGTTAGTTTATGAGCTGTCGCTTTCCCACCTTGGTGCAAGTTCGACCTAAAATCACCCTCTGCACCCTGTCGTTTCATGGCTCCTACAATTTCTCCACCAACAACTAATACTCTTATATCTGCACCGCCTGCTTCTTCGATGTACTCTTGAACAAGTAGATTCACATCCATTCCGTAGAATGCATCAAGAACTGATTTGGCAGCCTTTTCGCTGTCAACCAAAACAACCCCGACACCTTGTGTCCCCTCAAGTATTTTCAATATCAAAGGTGCTCCGCCGCTAAGTTCAATAACGTCTTTCGCAGTAGATTTATTTGAGGCAAAAACAGTTTTTGGCATATCAACACCGTTTTTTGACAAAATTTGCAAACTTCTCAACTTATCCCTGCTTCTAGAAACAGCCAAGCTCCCTGAAACACTAAAAACATCCATCATCTCAAAGTGTCTAACCATAGCCGTTCCATAAAACGTTCTACTTGCTCCGATTCTTGGAATAATTGCATCCGGAACAGGCAACTGTTCACCCAGATAATTAATGCCCAGTTTTCCTTTTGCTATTTCAATACTGCATTTTAAGTAGTCTATAACCCTAACTTCCCACCCTTTTTGTTTGGCTGCTTCAACCAATCTTTTTGTAGAATAAAGATTTTTATTTCTAGATAATATATATACTCTCATTATTTATTTTTCCTTTATAGTTTGTTTGCATAGATACTCTTGCGAGACATCAACTAAAAACTTATTTGCTAAAAACTTTCTTCCGATTAGCATTGGATACTTCATATCAGCACGATTTGTTAATGAGATGATTGTGTTGTACATCTTGCCAAAAAACTCTACAGTGACCTTAATCGAAGGTCTCTCTTGTATTGTTCCGTTAGAACTTTTTACATGCTTCATCTTATATAGCGGCATAATAATTTTTTTACCGTGATATGATTCATGAACTTCATCCAATAATCTAAAATGGACTAAATTTTGATTATCAACAAATATATGATCACAATGTAAAGCATTTGAGTCAGCTCCGGTGTCAACTTTTGCATCTAGATTGTAGAGTTCTAAATCTACAATAGATATTAACTCTTTTTTTCCTACTACTATTTTTTCATGCATTACACTTCCTATTTTATACTTATACAAAATCATTATCTTTGCATATTTAATTTATGATTATATCAAGTAAACCCATTTTTTTTATCCATGTTTCCTATCAACTATATCATTTTTACAAAATATCAGCTATATAATATTGTATACTAATCAAATAAAAAAATAATTACTAGTTGGCAAAATTGAAAACAAATCAAGAAGAGTTAGAAACGCTCATTGAACTAATCGCACTACACACTGAATTATATAAAGATAATATATCCAATATTCACCCTTATGATATAGCAATGTCGCTACTAAAGCTAAGAGAGCTTAACAGTGATGAATACGTAAAAGTTATAAAGAAAATACCACATGATTTATTTGCAGAAGTACTCTCAGAGCTTCCAGACTACGTCCAAGAAGAGACAGCAGATTTACTAAGTGTAAAAAAACTCGCCGACATTGCCTCAAAAATGGATACAGATGATGCAGCAACTCTGATTCAAAATATTAGTGAAGAGAATGAGGAGATATCACAACATATTCTTAAAACTTTTAATGATGAAGACAAAGAGTTAATAGAACAACTTATTGCCTATGAAGAGGATGAAGCAGGTTCCTACATGCAAGCCGAACTTTTTAGTGCAAACATCACTGAACATATCGGTACTGCAATTAAAAGATTGAAATATTTAAAAGAGAGCGGAGAAGTAGATAATATTTGGCATGTACATCTAGTAAATGACAAAAAAAAATACATCGGCTCCATAGGTCTTGAAGATTTAATAATTTTTGAACATGAGTTAAAATTTGAAGATATATCTTTGGATAAACACAGAACTTTTTTTGTAAATCACAAAACGGATATTAAAGATGTTGTGGATATGGTAACAAACTACAACCTGACATCTGTTCCAGTTGTTGACAACTACGGCAGACTCATAGGAAGGATTACCTCAGATGATATTTATGATATTATCCAAGAGACTGCTACGGAACAAATCTTTAATCTAGCAGGGGTTAATGATGAGGCTGAGCAAGAAGAGAATATGTTTGAGATTGGAAAAACAAGGGCAATATGGCTAGGGTTAAATCTTTTAACAGCGATTGCTGCGTCTATTGTAATAGGGTTGTTTGACACCACAATTCAGTCTTTAGTGGCACTCGCAATTTTAATGCCGATAGTTGCTTCAATGGGAGGAAATGCCGGCACTCAAACACTGACAGTTACGGTACGTCAAATGGCTCTTGGAGATATTGAGGGTGCTGATGCAAAAAAAACAATAATTAAAGAGGTGTTGATATCTTTGGCTAACGGCTTTATTTTTGCCACACTAATCGGTATTGTTTCTTATTTTTGGTTCAATATACCGATGTTAGGTCTGGTTATAGCCATATCTATGATTATCAACCTAGTAAGTGCCGGCTTTTTTGGAAGTATTATACCTCTTGTTCTTCAAAAAGCAGGTGTTGATCCGGCAATAGGCAGCACCGTCTTACTAACCACAATAACTGATATTGTTGGATTTTTTAGTTTCTTGGGTTTAGCTACCCTTATTTTATTATAGAGGAGATAGATTGGAAGAAATAGCTTACAGCACAAATAATAAGTTAAAATATTTTATAAATGATTATTGGGATATTTTTTTAGGTATTGCAAGTATTATAATAGCATTCTACTTTCATAAAGTAAGCAGCGGTGGAGCAGCAACACTTTTCGCAGCAATTGGCATCGGTGCACTCTCCCTAAGCGTATCAGAAATTGCAGAGATACTTTCAGAGAGATTGCAAGAGCCTTATGGCAGTTTTGTATTAACACTAAGTGCTGTAATTGTTGAGATAATACTACTTTATATTATCCTTCTTCAGGCAGTTTCAGATCCGGAGGTAGTAAACACTGTTAAGGGTGGTATTATCTCAGCGGTTATTGTAGATATGAATGTTTTGCTTGGGCTAGCAGTATTTTTAGGTGGACTTAAATTTACTGAACAAGAACACAACAAAGAGACTTCAAGTGCCTACACAACCATACTTTTTGTAACGGGGGCTGCTCTGCTCGTGCCTGGAGTACTTGGGCTAGGAAAACATTCTCAATCAGTTATTGAAAATGCCTCGATTGCTATTGCTGTTTTACTAATGCTGTTTTACATAATAATATTGATTTTTCAAACAAAGACTCATACACACTTTTTTAAGCAAACTGCCAGAAGCAGAATTTTTAGGATTAAAAGAAAAATGGCTGAAAAAAGCCTAGAGGAAGTTCAAGAAGAGGATGACGGTTATATCTTTGAAAAATTCAATAAACTTGGACTTATTCTATCTATTTTCATCTTCATAGCTATTATTGCCTTAGGTGCTGAAGTGTTCGCAAGTGATGGAATTAAATTAGCAAAAGAGTATGGTATATCTGCAGGCATTTCAGGGCTTATAATCGCAATCGTCGCTGTTTCGCCTGAAATTATTACTGCAATTAAAGCGGCCAAAAATGATGAGATACAAAGAGTTGTCAACATAGCGATGGGAGCATCAACTGTATCAATTTTACTAACTGTTCCTATTTTAATGGCTCTTGCATATGCCAGCGGAATCAGATTTACTCTCAATTTTAACCCACTTGAAATTGGGGCACTGTTTCTTACAATAATCTTAGCATGGAAAACAACGGACGAGGGTCACACAAACTATTTTGAGGGAATATCCCACTTAATGTTCTTTTTTGCCTTTGCGATAATTGCCGCATATTACTAAATGTAAAAACAGGAATTCATTAGAATACTCTCCTGTTTTGCATAAAGCTTTACTTTTAATTTACAACTTTACTTACAGTATAAACTTTCCCATCTAATTTCATATATTTTTTCAAAAATATAATCTTCTCACCCATTAGTGTGATGTAATATTTTTAATATTTTAATATTATTAGCTGTTGATAAAAAATATAAATGGTTATTTTATATTTTATAAAATATTCTTGGAGGAATTTTATTATGAAAACAAAAATCATAAATTCACTAGCAACTGTCATTGCAATAGTGGGTGTAAGCACATTTGTCGGTTGCAGTGATTCCAATACCGCTGATACGACGGCGGCAGCAGCGTTGGAGGGGACTTTTATTGACTCTCCGGTAAAAGGGCTTAACTATAAGGGTACGTTAACGGGGCAAACAGATGCAGGTGGTCATTACTCTTTTATAGCTGGAGATCAAGTTGAGTTTTTGATTGGAACAAGTATTTCACTTGGAACCATAACTGGATCAGTTGACCCGGTATCCCCTCTTGATTTTTTTGGTGGAACAAAAACTGTTAACGATCAAGAAATAAAAAATATTCTTGTATTGTTGCAGTCTCTTGACACTGACGGTGATCCAACAAATGGGATTAAAACTCATGATATTTTCTTTAATTTTTTTTATCTTCAATGGCTCTTTTTTGATAAAATCTTCACTAAAAGCAACTGATAAAAAACCGTCTATAAAAGGTTCAAGCCCTTTAGCATCTATGTCTGAAATGCCGGCAGCCCGTTTTAGTTTTGCTTTATCATCATCACTGCTTGTTGTAGTGTTTGCAAGTATCAATGCCTTGTAATTTTCTCTTTCATTTGCCCTAAGTGCAATATAACCACCCATTGAAAATCCAAAAATAATGGGCTTATCCAACTTTAAACCAAAGATAACACTTTCTAAGTCTTGGGTATAACTCTCCATTGTAAATTGAGCTGTGATAAGAGCAGACTTGCCAAAACCTCTAATATCATACGAGATGCAATAATACTCATCTTTAAACTCATCTATCACATCATCCCAAAGTGTTTGATCATATGGAAACCCATGTATAAAGACTATAGCTTGGTTGGTAACTTCACCAAAAGTCTTAACATTTATACCATCAATTATTCTTTGCATCTTAAATCCTTTTTTGTTAAAATCTTAAGTAGTGCTTCGTAGTATGGCGATTATACATGTAAAATCCTTATTCCTCTTTACAGTGTCACGATTTGAGGTGTATTGTGCATGATTTCTTTAAATACTTGCGTAGCTATTGATAATACAATTTTGTATTGTACGATTAATTAATAAACACAAGTTTAGTGTAAGATTGTAACAATATTATCACAACATTTAAATTAATAGCTATAATATTATAAATAAATGTAATATAATGTTATCATATCAGTTATCACAAAATAATTATATTTTAATTTAGGCTGGACATGAAAAAACACACTATTATCATTGTAGAAGATGATGAGATTACTGCTCTTAATCTAGAACTCTCTCTACAAAAACATGGGTATGATATTATTGCTATATGTGACAATGCCTCTGAAGCTAAAAAAAAGATTGATGAATACAAACCTAATATCATTATTATAGATATATCTCTTCAGGAGAGTAGTGATGGTATAGAGTTGGCAAAAACAATTAGAAAAAAATATTCTATACCGTTTATATATTTAACTTCTCACAGTGATGATGACATCATCGCTGAAGCAATAAAAACGGAACCTTATGGATACATAGTTAAACCATTTGATCCAGTTTCACTACACGCTACAATACAGATGGCTATTTTTAAGTTCAGCGTTGAAAATGATAGAAATGAAGAAATAAATGCTTCTAAAATAGATAAACAACACTTAGATAAACTGCTATATGCAAAAAGAGACCCAGATAAGCCGTTCATCTCTTTCGGAGATGCTTATTATATGGATATCACCAAAAATGAGATATTTTACAATTATGAAAAAATCAAACTTACTAAAAAAGAGTATGCTATATTGCGGCTTCTTGTTGCCAAACTAGGTAGTGTTATAAGTTTTAAACAAGCTATAGATTATGTGTGGCAAGATAATGGGGCAACTGAAAACAGCATTAGAACACTAGTTTGGAGACTTAGAAACAAGCTTCCTACTGATATAATAAAAAATGCTTCAGGAATAGGCTATCTTATTGAAAAATAGTTCTAATCTCTAAGATATTTTTATTTTAGATAATATATTTTCAATTTTTTCAAAAATAGCTTCATAATCAAACTTACTATTTTCCTCTTTTGCCATTCTCTCCATTATGGAAGTATTCTCTTGCAAAAACTCCATTCTAAAATTACCGCTAGAGCCCTTTATACTATGAGAGATGAGTGAAATCTTTTTATAATCTTTACTCTCTATTGCATTTTTTAGTTCAGGCAGCTGTTTTGCCATCTTTTTTACAAACATATCTACAAGCATTATTATCTCATCTTCATTTAACATAAGTTCTTTGCTTAATATTTTAAAATCTAGGCCTTCTATAACATCTTTGTTATTACTACTGTTGATTGATTTTTCCACTTCACCATTTGCAACTTTTAAATAATTAAAAAAGATTCTCTCTAGCTCTTTAATTACAATAGGTTTTCCTAAAAATGAATCAAAACCGCTTGAAAGACCCCTCTCTTTTGCCCCCTTTATTACATTGGCTGTTAGTGCAGATATTGGCGTGTGTCTAAGACCTTTTTCTATCTCATATTTTAAAATATTTTTAACTGCCTCATTGCCATCCATTATCGGCATCTGTTCATCCATTAAAATTAAATCATAGTTGTTCTTTTTATACAGTGTCAATGCTTCTAAACCATTTGATGCCAAGTCATAGCTCAAACCATACTTTAAAAGTAAAATTTTTATTAACTCTTGATTTGCTTCATTATCTTCCGCAATTAAAATATGCCCTTCAAACTTCATGCTTGCACTTTTCATATAAGGGGAATAAGAGTCAGGGTATAACAACTCATCAAAAGATGTTTTTATTTTTGAGCAATATAGAGGAAAACATATACTTGTAATATGTGAATACTTCTCATAAATATCGTTTGGCTTGCTAGTAAGAGCAATATATTTTTTGTCTGATTTTAGAATCGTTTCTTTAAAACGTTGATTAGAATCCTCTTCTAAAAATATGGCTATATCATACTCCATATTAAGAGTATTCACCATATCAATACTAAGATTAAAAATATTAGAGTACTTTAAAAATGATTCCGATTTATAACTGCTTTGCATATTTTCAGAGTAAAAAACTATTTTTAGTGCTTTAATATCATCTAAATCACTGAAAATTTGGCATGCTTTATTATGTATTTCAACAGGTAATTCAAGCCAGAATATACTGCCTTCCCCAAAAGTTGATTCAGCTTTTACACTACCGTTCATATGCTCTGCCAATTGGTGACAAATTGACAATCCTAAGCCTGTCCCATCTAAGTTTTCACGTCCACCATGCTGAGCTTGCGTAAATGCAGAAAACACACTCACTATATCTTCTTTTGCTATTCCTATACCATTATCATGGACACTAACCCGCAAGACACTCTCTTGACATGTAGCTTCAACTCTTATGTGTCCGCCGACATTTGTAAATTTTATAGCATTACTTAAAAAGTTAGATAAAATCTGCTTTATTCTTAGTGAATCGGCATAGAGCTCTTTTGGTATTTTTGGGTCTATAAAAGATGTGATTGTTATATCTTTTGAGTTTGCAGAAGCAACAAAAAGCTCTAAAGTATGGCTAATCTCATCATGAATAGAGAATATCTTAGGTTCTATTGTAAACTCACCACTTCTTAATTTTGAAAAGTCTAAAATATCATTAATTATACTCAATAAGTTTTCACCACTGTTTAGAATAATCTCTAAATATTTTCTATGTTGCTTTGAAAGATCTTGTTCAATTAATAAATTTACAAATCCCAAAATAGCATTAAGAGGGGTTCTAATTTCATGAGACATATTTGACAAAAAGTACTCTTTTGCCTGAGAAGCTTTTTGTGCTTCGAGTCTTGCATCTATAAGTGTTGTAACATCATTCGCAATTGACATGTATTCAATAGAGTCATCATATGGGTCCCTTATTTTTACAATAGTCACATCTATGTAAAAATAATCACCATTTTTTTTAAGATTTTTAATCGTTCCTCTAAATATTCCGGCATTCCTCAACTGAAACCATAAATCGTCAAAATAGTATTGTGGCATATCTTCGTGTTTTATGATACTGTGTTTTTCTCCTATAAGCTCCAAAGCGCTATATCCGCTTAATTGTACATATTTGTCATTAACGTATACAATCCTGCCTTCAGAGTCAGTTTTTGAGATAATCGCACTCTCATCAAGTGCCTTTTGGTATTCACTAAGAAGTTCAACATGCCTGTCAATCTCTTGTTCCTTTTGAAAGATAGTATCTGTGTAATGTTGTAAAACACCTTGAAAATTTTTATCAAAAATATATGATATTTCATCAAATGTCTCTTTTGAGTTAAGCTGAACATCATAAGTAAAATCTATCATTGAGCGTCTAAAGTGACTGCAAATTTCAAAAAGTTCATCGGCTCTGATATCTCTATGTTTCAAATATACCAAAAGGCTATGCATTACCGGACAATCGCCTATCTCCAACTCACCTGCAATTACACCCATAAAGTAGTCAAAAACACCACTTGCATAATCAGTTAAAAATTTTTCATTGTTAATATTGTGAAGTTGTAGAATCTTTTGTGGAGTTTCATAAGATATCCACTGTGAGAGTATATTGTCTTTTGACGCCATAAAGATGTCTTGTGTTCTTATTAGATTGGGAAGTGTCTTTTTCATAGGCTACATTATAAAATAAGACAATGACATAAGCAGAGTAAGTTTGACCAAAGAGACTACAGCTGTTCCTATTATATTTCCAATCTGACAGCTTGTGCATGATGTAAACTTTTTACCTTCATATTGTGCGTAGAAAAAATAAACAATATTTAAACCTACTACGCCAAAAGATAGATTTAGTTGATAAGACCAAAGATTATCTATAAAAAAAGAGCCTATTAATAAAATAACCATTACTATCATTGAAATATTAATAGCTTTAATTATATAGTCTCTTTTGAACGTTGTTGGACAACTCTCAGAAATTGCAACATCGCTTCCAAACTCTAATTTCTTTTGAAATATTTTCTTTTCATCTTTTGTCAATTTATTTAAAAAACTAGACCCGAATGTATAATCAATCTTTCTTTGAAGTAAAATACTAAGGGCACCATCAGCCTTTAAGGAGTGATTATCTCCTTCTCTATCTTGATAGACCAAACTAATCGACTCATATCTAGTAACATTGGCACTTAATCCAGGAAAATAAGCTGTTCTCTCTGTGGTTGTGACTTTACCATTTGTGCTTATTATTCTTGGATTAATAAGTTCTAAATATTTACCATCATACTCTTTAACAACAACAATATTATAATAACTACCTATCTGAAAAGCAGCAAGACCATCTAAAGAATTTGCTTTTATTGTATCTTTCATATCTTCTATTAAAGAGTGTATCTCTTCATTGAAAAATCTTACATCCGTTGCATACTGGACACTTGGAGGGGTAGGATATTTGATTATATCTCTAATCATTATTGTACCTTGTTAAAAAATAGGATTTATACTCTTTGAATAAGAGTAATGTGTTTTGTGTTATAGAGACTTTGATAATAAAGGTCTCTATAAACTGCAGAATTAGTGGCTTTTATTTACCACTATAATCATTTTGATGTTTATAACAACAAATCTGATTAATTGCCAAATTTTACAAGTTCTCATTGCAATAGCTAATGGACCTGGTGTCATTGTAGTAAAGTTATTTCCATACGCTTTTATGTTTGATTCTACTTTCTTACTCATAGTATTTCCTTTTTATTATTTATAATGCCAATTGAAACAAGCTCCAATTGACAGTGTTTTACAAACTTATATCAGAATATTTATTTCTATTCTGGAATTAATGTCCAACCAAACTTTAGTTTAGCTTTCCAAATAAACAAGTGATGAAGAATATGCTTAATCCAGTGACCCGCAAGACCAATTTCACCAAATGTATAATCTGTATCACGACCAGTACCAGGGTACTTGTCAAAATCAGGAACAACAGGATAGATTGTCATAGCAGCCGCAGTACCGTCAAATAGACCTTTACCAGCAGAAGCAACACAAGCAGCACCCATATCAGCCATTGAAGCCTCATGTAATGGAGCATTCTCACCTTTTGTAATACGGTCACAGATACTGTGAGCTACCGCTTTTCCGATAATACCTGAAGGCATACCAGTTCTTGGAGGAGTTGGATTAATTGGAGTTCCGTTTGGAGAACTCATTGGCTTTGAAATTGGATGTGGTGGTGCAAATGCTATACCACAAGCAAAGATATTTCCATAAGTCGGGTTTTGGTAAGTTTTAGGCCAATCTGAAGCTTTCCAATTCTCATAAGCACCTGCAGCATAGTTAGCATCAACTTTTAAGAAACCGTTTGGAGCAAAAAGAGTAGCAGTTATATCTGTGCCGTCTTTAGCAATTGCTTTAAGACCAACACCAGCGAATGGAGGGATAAGCATTGAAAAATCGAACTCCTCTTCACCCATTTCACCACTTAATAGTTCATAGTGAACTTTTCCTTTTTCAACTTTATTTACGTGAGCACCGATGATCCAGTCAACGTTTCTTTCTGTAAATAGAGACTCAGCAAAGATTTTTGAACTAACAGCAAATCCCATAGATTTCATATGTAACCCACCAACTCCAAAGTCGCCTAGGAATGATTCATTTGAAATCCACTTGATATCAGCCATGTCACGAACACCAGCTTTATTTAACTCATGCTCAATATTGAAGATATATTCAAATGCAGCACCTTGACATGTACAAAGACCATGACCAGTACCGATTAAGAATTTTTGACGCTCACCGTTTTTCATTTTTACGATAGTCTTCTCTAGCTCTTCATTTGCATGAACAGCGTGATCTGCTGTACAAACTGAAACAGTAAATTCACCAAGACCGTTAGCATCACCAAGACCAGGTGTTGCTGCAAAATTAAGTTTTGGACCTGTAGCGTTAATTAAATAATCATACTCTATATTCTCAATCTTGCCATCTTCACCATCAATAGTAGATTCAACAACAACATAAGGTTTGTCACTTGTCTCATTACCTTCTGGATGAATACCAAGTGCTTTTGCTTGATGGTAAATAATACCAGCTTTAGCATACACAGGAGCTAAATCAAAAGTAACATCCTCTTTACTCATTTGACCAACACCAACCCAAATATTCGATGGAATCCAATTCCATTTTGAATTTGGAGTAACAACAACTACTTCATGCGCCGAACCTAACCATTTTGCCGCGAAAGTAGCTGCAGTATGACCTGAAACCCCTCCACCAAGAACAACTAATCTTGCCATATAAAAATCCTCTTTATTTAAAGTATAAATAACTCTGAAAACATTGTACCAAAAATATTATACAAATAATTATAACTTTAAAAATAATAATTATATTAAAAATTTATACTATGCTTAAAACAGCCTATTTTAGGGATTCAACATAGAATAAAATCAAATTTTTATAATCTTGCTCACTATTTCATAAACATTTTTTGAGATTGATTGTGTAGAAACTACACGGTCAAGCTCAATTTTCATCGCTATCTTGTTCTTAGAATTAAGTTTTTCATATATTTTATAGGCTCCTGCGAGTCCGGATGCTATCTGCGGATTTATTTTATCTATTTCAATTATTTTATCTACTACAAACTTATATCCATTCCCATCTTTTGCATGAAAATGTTTATAATTTCTTGCAAATACCCCGATTAGTGAACGAACTAGATTTGGCACAAGTTCATTGTATACATCATCATCTTGAAGAAGTTTTACTCTATCAAGTGTTCCATCTCTGTGTGATGCTGCTAAGATTGAGAAGTACTTATTCATAACCAATGTGTCATCTTTGTATTTTTTGTAAAAATCAGCAAGTGCAGTCTTTGCAAAAGCCGATGAAGTGTTTTCTAAAATATCTAGTGCGACTGCTCTGTCTGTCATAGTTATAGAGTCGTTATATTGATTGTTGGCCAACTCTATCACCTCATCATTTTTGAGTGCAGAGAGAAGTTTTAAACAACGGTTTTTAATACTTCTCTCTCCAATACTTTTCGCATTTATATCTTTACATGTAGGTTTATGATATTTTTTGTACATCTCCAAAAGTTCATCTTTGAATGTTGTCGCCAAATGAAGCTCCAACTTCTCTTTGGCTTCATATATAAGCTCAAAATCTATTTCATCTTGCCTCTGCATAAGTGTGGAAACAGTTGGCAGTTCCAAAATCAGAGCCTTATATGAAAGATCCATATCTCCATTTAAAAGAGACTCGAATGATTTTATATACTCTTCATCTACAGCTTTACCCTCCATGATAGACTCTATCGTTAGAACTCCAAAAGATTGAGCCGATTCATACTTGACAAAACTATTTTTATCAAACTTCATAAGGAATGGATAATTATTCTTTTTTTGTTCAATTATAATAGGTGCAGAAAAGTCTCTGTTTATCGACAAGACAGGGTTTGACTCAATCTTGTATACAAACTCCTCTTTAGCTTTTGACACTATCAGAGTCTCTGCTAGTATCTCATCTCCACTATCAGCCAAAAGAGCTATTTTAAGAGGATAATAGTATGGCTTTTGCTCACTTCCATCAACAGCATTTGGAACCTCTTGAGTCAGCGTCAGTTTATACTCTCCATCTATAAAGCTCTCATCTACATGCAGCTTTGGTGTGCCTGATTGATGGTACCAGGTCTCAAAAGCTTTTAAGTCAACTCCGCTTGCCTTGCTCATAGCCCATAAAAAGTCATCAGTTCTTACCGCCTGACCATCAAAGCTATCAAAATAAAGATCTGTTGCTTTACGGTAATTTTCTTCACCCAAAAGAGTATGAATCATGCGGATTATTTCAGCGCCCTTCTCATAAACAGTTGCCGTATAAAAATTATTTATAGCCATATAAGAGTCTGGCTGAATCGGGTGAGCCGTCGGTGAGGCATCTTCAACAAACTGTCTTTCTCTGAGAGCTTTTACATCCTCTATACGCTGAACCTCTTTGGAGTTTAAGTCGGCGGAAAAACACTGGTCTCTAAAAACAGTCAAACCCTCTTTTAGAGTCAGCTGAAACCAATCTCTACATGTAATCCTGTTTCCTGTCCAGTTATGAAAATACTCATGTGCGATAACGCTCTGAATACCCATAAAATTAGCATCGGTAGCTGTATCCTCATCTGCTAAAACATAGGCTGAGTTAAAAATGTTTAGTCCTTTGTTCTCCATAGCACCCATATTAAAACTATCTACGGCAACTATATTATAGAGAGTCAAATCATACTCACGGCCATATTTCTCCTCATCCCAAAGCATAGCCTCTTTAAGCGACTTCATAGCGTGTTTACATTTAGACTCATTTCCTTTGTCTGTGTATATGTTAAGTCTAACTATTTTTGAGCTTGCTGTCTTAAAAGTATCTTTAACAACACCTAAGTCTCCAGCAACAAGAGCAAAAAGGTATGATGGTTTTGGGTGTGGATCATCCCATGTAATTCCATGTCTTCCATCGTCTAGCTTAAAGTTTGATGCAGTGTTTCCATTGCTTAGTAAAATTGGATATTTTTCTCTGTTAGCAACAAGCGTTGTTTTAAAAACCGCCATTACATCCGGACGGTCTAAATAAGGAGTTATTCTTCTAAAACCTTCCGGCTCATTTTGAGTACAAAAGATATCCCCTGATTTATAAAGACCGTCTAGTTCACTGTTTAGGTGAGGGTAGATTTTGTTAATTACTATAAGCTTAAAATTATCCGGAACGTCTAATACAGTAAGTGTCTCTTTATCGATAACATATCTGCTCTCCTTTAGTTTTAAGTCATTAATATAGAGTTCTATTAACTCCAAATCTACGCTGTTTAAGACTATGTTTTTAGACCCCTTGTCTACTTTTGTTATACTCATCATATTTGTAACTTGGGTATACTCTTCAAATAACTCAAAAACTAAATCACAATTTTTTATTTCAAATTCCGGCGCTTTATAATCTTTTAGATATGTAGTTTGAACTTTACTCATAATTTCTCTTTAATAATTTTTTATAATGATAGCATATTCAAGAAACTAAACTTAAATAGGAATGAAAAATAAGATTGAGAGGTGTTTAGAAAAAAATATTGTACAATTATAAAAAACAATAAAAGATTGGATTATCATGAAAAAAATATTAAAAGTTTTAATAGCGAACAGAGGCGAGATAGCACTTAGGATTATTAGAGCATGTAAAGAGCTCGAGATTAAAAGTGTTGCTATATTCTCTGAAGTTGATATTGAGGGAATTTGGGTTAGAAAAGCCGATGAGTGCTACCCGATGATGGGAGACCCTCTTGCTGCTTATCTTGATTATGAGAAAATTATATCTTTGGCAATTAAAGCGGATTGTGATGCAATCCATCCAGGATATGGATTCTTATCAGAAAATGCTGAATTTGCACAAGCGTGTGAAGACAAAGGTATAATTTTTATCGGTCCAAAACCTGAACACATCGCGCTATTTGGAGACAAAATGGCTTCTAAAGCCGCTATGAAAGCGATTGGTGTCCCTGTTTTAGAAGGGACAGACGAACCGGTTATAGATAAAAAAGAGGGTGTAAAAATTGCTGAGCAGATAGGTTTTCCTATTATCATCAAAGCTGCGTTTGGCGGAGGTGGCAGAGGGATGAGAATTGTAAACAGTGCAGAAGAGTTTGATGAAATGTATGACTCCGCTACAAATGAGTCAATAAAATATTTTGGTAAAAAAGATGTTTTCATTGAAAAATATATACAAGGTCCTAGACATATTGAGGTACAAATTATCGCCGACAAGTATGGAAATGTACTCCATTTAGGTGATAGAGATTGCTCAATTCAAAGACGCCATCAAAAGGTAGTCGAGATTGCACCTTCACCAGGATTAAATAATTCTGTGCGAAGAGAACTTTACAGAATTTCTAAAAAAGCAATGTTTAAACTCGGGTATGAGAGTGTTGGAACTGTAGAGTTTTTACTAGACGACAAAGATAATATGTATTTTATGGAGATGAACACAAGAGTTCAGGTTGAGCACCCAGTAACTGAGATAATATCGGGGATAGATATAATACAGAAAATGATAAAAATTGCCGATGGAGAGAAGCTGAGATTTTCACAAGAAGAGATAAACTTCAGAGGATATGCGATAGAGTTTAGAATAAATGCCGAAAATCCTGAGCTAAATTTTATGCCATCTGCCGGAACTATCACAAACTATATAGTCCCAGGTGGTCCAGGTGTTAGAATTGACTCCAGCGCATACACAGGGTATACAATTCCATCAAATTACGACTCAATGGTAGGTAAACTTATTGTTTGGTCACTTGACTGGGAAGGTGCGGTCAGAAAAGCCAAGAGAGCTTTGGATGAATTTCATGTAGAGGGTATCCCCACAAATATACCTCTTCACAGAGAAATAGTGAGGGATGAAGATTTTATAGCTGGAAATCTTACTACCAGCTATCTTGAGGATAAACTGGAACTTTTTCATATGAAGGCTGTCAATTCAATAGCTCAAGAGAATGAAAAAATTGCGTCTATAACTTCTCTGATAGAGAAGATAAAAGGGATGAAAACAAGATAAAACTCTCTTATATGATATATCATAGGTGGTTTGTTGTAAAATAACGAAACAAATATATAAGGTATAACATATGAGCATCTACAGAGAATATGACATCAGAGGCATCTACGAAAAAGAGTTAAATGAGCAGAGTGTTACCCGTATCGGTTACGCACTGGCTTCAAAAATCGATGGTGATTATGTCGCAGTCGGCTATGATGCCAGAAGCCACTCCCCTATTTTATTTGAGTATCTTGTTGCCGGTCTTAACGCCGGAGGCAAAAAAGTTTTAGGGATGGGTCTTGTACCTACTCCTGTAAACTATTTTACAAACTATCAAGAGTGGAGTGGCATCACTCCATCAGCTTCTGTTATGATTACAGGCTCTCACAATCCAAGTGAATATAACGGTTTTAAAATCACTATAGACAAAGCACCGTTTTTCGGCGAAGAGATATATGCACTTGGTCGTGAATGCGATGCAATGGAGTTCCCACATGTAGCCCCAAGAGATGTTACTGATATAGATGCAGTGAGTAGATATGTTGACTTTTTGGTAAACGAATTTGCTCACCTAAAAGGGATGGATACAAAAATTGTTTATGACTGTGGAAATGGTGTTGCAGGAGTTGTAACTGAAGATATTTTCTCTAGGTTAGAGCTTAAAACAAAGGGATTATATATTGAGCCTGATGGAACTTTTCCAAATCACCATCCTGACCCGTCCGATGAGCATAATCTTGAAGATGTTAAAAAACTACTTGCTGCTGAAGGGGATATCGCTTTTGCCTATGACGGCGATGCCGATAGAATTGCGGTTTTGACACACAAGAACAATATAAAGGGCGATATGATGGCTCTTTTATACTCTATGAAAATGGACAAACCTACAGTAATTGGCGAAGTGAAATGCTCTCAAGTTATGTATGATGAGCTAGAGCGCCGCGGTGCTACTGCTATCATGTACAAAACAGGTCACTCAAACCTAAAAGTAAAGATGAGAGAGACTAACGCAGATTTGGCATGTGAAGTTAGCGGTCATATTTTTTTCAAAAACCGTTACTTTGGCTACGATGATGCAATTTACGCAACTCTAAGAATGTTAGAACTTATTTATGATGGTATAGACTTGGACAAGGAACTTGCAAAGCTTCCACAGGTTTTCTCAACCGAGGAGATAAAAGTACAGACAACTGAAAAAGAGAAATTTAAAATTATAGATAGAGTAAAAGAGTTACTGAAAAACCCAGCGAAAGATTTTCCAACAATAAGAAATATTATCGACATAGACGGTGTTCGCATAAACTTTGAAAACGGATGGGGATTGGTTAGAGCTAGTAACACGACACCTGTTTTGGTAACACGTTTTGAATCAACTTCCAAAGAAGAGGCGAAACTTTATGAAAAAGCTATAAACAATCTTATCTTAGAGGCTAAAGAGAGTATATAGAAGTTATTGTTTATAATAAGCTAGACCCTGAATCCAGTTCAGGGTGACGTAGGTGTTGTCATTCCAAACTTGATGTCGTCATTCCAAACTTGATTTGGAATCTCTCATACTCTTTTAATCAGAGTTTTCAATCTTAAAATAGCTTTTTAATCTTATTTTGATATAATAAAATCATAAAAAATCAACTCTTTTTAAGGACAAATTATGAAAACTCATACTCTTTTAATGCCACTTGATATGCACCTTCATCTTCGTGATGGGGTGATGCTCGAAAATGTTGCCCCACTTACCGCATATAGTTTCAGCGGTGGTATTATTATGCCAAATCTAGTTCCGCCTGTTAATACCCTAGAGGATGTAAAAGCTTATAGAGCCCGTATTATGGCGGCAGTTCCTAATGATTTTTTTGAACCATATATGACACTTTTTTACAGAAACTACGACAAAGCATTTCTTCAAAGTGTTGCTGATGACATCACTGCTATAAAGCTTTACCCTGCCGGAATTACTACCAACTCTGAGGGTGGTGTCTCATCTTTTGACATTGAGGAGATGCGTGAGACCCTAGAGGTTATGAGTGAGTTAGAGATTCCGCTTTGCGTTCACGGTGAGACTGATGGTTTTGTTATGGACAGAGAGGCTGAGTTTATGAGTATTTATGAGCTTTTAGCTAAAAACTTTCCAAAATTGAAAATCATTATGGAGCATATAACAACAAAAGCCGCTGTTGAGATGTTGGACAAATACGAGAACCTTTATGCGACTATAACTGTTCACCACCTCCTTTTAACTCTTGATGATGTAGTTGGCGGGATGATGAAACCTCATCTTTTTTGCAAACCTATAGCAAAAAGACCGGAGGATTTAGATGCTCTTTTAGGTGTTGCGCTTAATGCCCACCCTAAAGTTATGTTTGGCTCAGATTCGGCACCTCATCCTCAACATAAAAAAGAGTCTTGTGGATGTGCAGCAGGTGTTTTTACAGCACCAATAGCACTACAGCTTCTATGTGAAATATTTGAACAGTATAACAAACTTGAGAACCTTCAAGATTTTATCAGTGATAATGCACAACGAATATATGGAATCTGTCCAGAGTTTAAAGAGATTACTTTAGAAAAACGACCATTTGTTGTCCCTGAACATTACGGCTCCGTAGTGCCGATGTATGCAGGAGAAGTTATAAACTGGGCAATTGCGAGTGTCGATTAAAGTTTTACTCCTAGAGGATAATCTTCTTTTTGCAGAGACTATTGTGGATCTGCTAGAAGATAGTGGCTTACATGTAACTCACGCTCCAAACGGACAGAGTGCTTTAGACTTAACGTTTTCACAAAAGTTTGATCTATATCTGCTTGATATCAATGTGCCTCTTATTGATGGGATAACTCTGTTAAAAGAGCTCAGAGAGGCAAATGACAATACTCCAACCATCTTTTTAACATCACACAAAGACAAAGAAGTTCTTAAAAAAAGTTTCTTAAGTGGAGCAGATGACTTTATAACTAAGCCTTTTGACACGGATGAGCTGTTTTTTAGGATTAATGCACTTTTAAAAAGAGTGAAACCTAACAAAACAGAGTGCATAGGTTTACTATGTCATGACGAGATTCACAAACGCATTTTATATGACAAGAGAGAGTTAGAGTTATCAAAAAAAGAGTACGAACTTCTTCTCTTACTTATGCTACATGTAAATAACAATGTCCCAAAAGAGCTGATTCTAGCTGAACTTTGGAGTAGTTCAGAGGGTGGAAGCGAGGGTGCTGTAAGGGTATATATAACCCGTTTAAAGCAGTTAATCCCTGAAATAACGATAGAGAATATTCGCGGTATTGGATACAAACTTGTTTCGTAATCTTAAAATTCATATTTTTATATACTACTTCGTTACAACCGCTACTTTTTTGGGCATTTTGTACTACTTTTTAAATGTTGTACATGTAGAAAATAATCTGTTTATTGTTGCAATCCTGTTAGTTCTTCTTACTTTTAGCGGTCTAATTATCGCTAAGCTCTCTGTTGACCCATTATCTCAACATGTGACCAACCTTCAAAACCTTTCTAAAGAGACTCTTCATGAGCTAAACCTTCCTATCAGCACTATAAAAACCAACCTCCACATGTTAAAAAAAAGTTTAAATAGTGAGAAGGATTTAAAAAGAGCACTAAGAATTGAGAGTGCCTGCGATATGTTGCAGCAGAGGTATAACGAGCTCGACTATATGATTAAACTGCAGAGTTCAAATATTGTAAAAGAGAGTTTCAGCCTTGATGAGTTGCTAAGACAAAGGGTTGAGTTCTTAAAGCCTATATATCCACATGTAGAGTTTAAACTAAATCTTCAACCAACACAAATACATAGTGATAAAATAGGTTTATCTAAAGTAATAGACAATCTTATAGACAATGGTGTGAAATATTCACAGAACATTCATAAAATTGATGTAGAATTACAGGATTATACTTTACATGTAAAAGACTACGGTTGCGGAATGGATGAAGTAGAACTTGTTCAAATATTTGACAACTACTATCAAAGCAATGAGAATATGCAGGGTTTTGGGATAGGTCTTAGCATGGTAAAAAGATTTTGTGATTCAAATAAAGTTTTATTAAATTTAAAATCAGAGCCAAACAACGGCACAACAGTTATATTAAAATTCAAGGAAGATTAGTGGAAAACAATTTTTTAGCTTATGCAGAGAGTGCTATAGATTATGGAGTTATGGGAGTATTGCTACTTATGAGTATAGTTACTTTTTGGTTATTTATAGAGAGAATGATGTTTTACTCAAGTGTACGAACAGATGATTATGACCATAGAGACACACTTGAGATGGATTTAACTGACAACATCAGCGTAATCAGTGCCATTGGTTCAAATGCCCCGTATGTCGGTCTTCTTGGGACTGTTTTGGGGATTATGTTTACATTTTATACTATGGGCGATGCAGGAGCTGTAGATGCCAAAAAAATCATGGTAGGTCTAGCTCTGGCACTTAAAGCTACTGCGATGGGTCTTATAGTTGCGATGCCTGCAATAGTTGCATATACAATAGTTTTGCGTAAAGTTGAGAAGATATTGACTGTTTTTGATGTAGCTCAAGACAAAAAAATAAAGTAATTCTATATGCCTAAGTATAAAAAACAGAGAAAAAGATTTGACGAGATAAATGTTATACCGTTTATTGACATAATGCTTGTACTACTGGTTATGGTTTTAACTACCGCTACTTTTATAAAACAAGGTGTTATCCCTGTTGACCTGCCAAGTGCTAAAACAAGCACAAAAGAGGAACTTAAAAAAGAGATTGCCATCTATGTGAATGCTAAAGGTGAGCTTTTTATTGACAAAGAAAAAGTAGACTTACAAGCCCTTGAGAAAAAATTATCTGAAATCTCAAAAGAGCAGACAGTAGTTCTTAGAAGTGATAAAGATTCAAAGTTTCAAGACTTTGTCAGCGTTATGGATATTTTAAAACGACTAAAACACGAACAACTTTATATTGTTACTAAAGAATAGCAACTATGTCCCATAAACGAGTACTTTAAGAAGAGATCATATCCCTACTAATGTATTAATAAAAATACATTAGTAGGGATTTTTCATTTACACTATTAATACCTATAGCATTACTTTTAATCTTTACTGTAAATAGTATCTATATCTTTTTTAAACTATTGATTGTGGCTAAAGGCAGTAATCATCAAAAACCTCTAAAAATCTAGATTTTGTTCTGCCTTTAAGAGCACCCCAAGGCATTGTTTTTTGCATAGGATAAGTTACATATAAAAATCTCTTCGCTCTAGTAAATGCAACATAAAGATTATTTTTCTCTTGTTTCAAATCAACTCCATTTTTTTGAACAGCTCTATAGTCTGGGAAAGTTCCATCATCCATACCAATTAAAAAAACAATATCAAATTCTTGTCCTTTCATCGTATGCACAGTACTGAGAGTAATACCCTTCGTAAATGTATTACATATATAGTATTATAGGGGTTTAGTAGAGGTTTAAAATACAAAAGTATACTTTTATTATACTTATTTCTAATACTAGCGTATTTTTGTATCTTTTTAGTAGAATTTATTTATTATAGCTTACTACAACAAATAAGATGATGATTCATTCTTTGTATGCTACAACCTACTAATAATACTATACTGATACTATCATTCGAAACATTTAATCTCTTGAATATAATTTACCATAGGACTATCTCCATCAATTTCATAAAGATCTTTCGTATTAAGGATCTTGATATCTTGAAAAACTTGATTTATTTTACTGCTTTCAGCTAGTACATTTTCATGTAGTGTTGCTATTAATTCTTGTTTCTCTTTGTAATTTGGAATATTTTTAAATATTTCTGTTAGTAAATCTTTTATAGTGTCTCTACTCTCTATTATTTTCTTAAGCTCTAAATATGTATTCTCAAGCTTTTTTAACACTTTGAATAGTTGGCTATCTTTATTAGTATTCTCCAATCTTTCTTCCATGCTCTTATCTGTTTTATTCAAATGAGAAAAAATAACTACTATTCCACTTCCTTTATCTTCACTATTAAAGATGCTAGATAGATCATCCCAGTCTTTAAAATGAATAGGATTAGACATATCATTTGAATGTTCTAAACACTCTTTATAATATAACTCCAATTCTGTACTTAAATCTTTATGTACATCTATATGGTACTGCCCCATAATAACAGTTCCAGTATATAAACGGTTATAGGATTCAATGATTTTGATCTCATCACGAGTTAAACCTAGTGCAACATCAAAACCATCTTGTTTTATATCAGAGGTGTTTTCCATTTTTTTCTCCATTTATTATTATTTATAAGATTTTATCTAATTTATTATAATTTATTACAATCAACAAGATGATGTTTTAACTTATCCCCTTTAACTGTAGCTGATAAATCATTCTCGTAGTAAAAACATTTTTTGTATTTTTTATCATCGTTATAAATCATTTTCCAAAACGCATCTGGAATTGCTATTTTATTTTTACCAATTCTTTTTGGATTACTAGAATATATAACACCATTAATTACACTTACCTCACCTAGTTTTGAAGCTACGCTTCTTTCAAGCTTTTCAGCTTTAATCCAAGTCTTTCTATTAACTTGTGGAGCCTGTGGTATTATATTAGCCATAGAGTATGTTTTACGCACAACTTTCTCATCATAGTCAAATGAAGCGTCATTCGCTAAATGCCCCCGATCATACCCTGTATGGGTATAGTCTTTTGTATGGCTTCTGTATTTTTTCTTTAGATTTTTCTCTGTATCTTAAAAATTATGATGTTGATATTGCATTAGCAAATAGCGCATTACAGACACCAGAGAAGGATGTAATAATCAATGCGACCAAAGACACTCTTAAAGACTTTTTTAATGCTATAAGAGACATGAACATAGCATTCTTTGATATCCTGCAAGACACTCATCCAGAACTATTTGCAAATATAGTAATGGATTTTAATTGCTATAAAATCAATCGTGCTAATATCAAAAAGGCATACAATGCATTATATCAAGCTAATATAAGCTCAACAAGCATTTTGAGTAAGCTTAGAGCATTTAAACCTTATCATTTGTTTACTGATGACAATAAGTCACATATCGGCTCTACTCACTATTATAACCTTAGCAAATTCTAATATATTTTATAAAAAAGCATAAAGCCCTAGTTCAAGTGGGCTTTATGTAGGTCTTCTCTATATATACCTCTTATTTCAAGCATATTCAAGCTAGATTAGCTCACTTACTTATATTTAGTTATATAACTTTTTAAAAGTTCCTATTAAGTGAGTATTATTATTATTAAGGTGCTTCGCACCTAAGTTTTGTTTCTTCTACTAACTTACATTACCATTTGTACATATACTAGTCTCTCCGCTCCGCGCATCGTCCTCTTCTCTCCTGCCTTCTCCCTCCCCTAATGAAAATGTCATTAGTCATGGTTGGTATAAGTATAGTCGATTAAGTAAGTATGTACAAAAGTATAAAGCAAGCTATAACAAAGTGTTACGTAGTGAACCCATTATGAGTAATCAAAAATAATAACTATAAGATAAAATATATAGCTATCATATAATAGCGACTAGTAGAAGATAACTCTAAATTTTGCAAAAATCAATCAAACTACCAATGCAGTCTAGTAACCACACCCTCCGAATTAACTTTAAAATATTTATAACCATATATAATAAATATAGCATAGAGCTGTCTCCAAATGGAGACGGTTCTATAGTTGAAAAACTGACCACTTTAATCTAAAGGAGCATCATGCTATCCATCACTAAATGTATAACCCTAGTTATCGCAGTCGTTACTATCGTAGTAAATAATCTTGATTCAAAAAAGAATCCATTTGACTTAGACTCTTAGTCTATTACAAAAACATAAAAGGTTTACAATGAAATTTCCACTAACTCACGCAGAATTAATGTCACAAGCCCCAGCACTCTTCACAGAGGAACCACACTTCGATGTAAGCGATAAATATCACTTTATCCCAACAATCGATGTTATTAATGAAATCAAGGCTAATAACTGGTATCCAGTGTCAGTCTCAGAAGCTAAAGTCCGTCAGGAAGACAAAGAAGGATATCAGCAGCATCTCGTACGCTTCAGACACTTCGATGACCTCTTAGCACCCCAAGATAACGCAGTTGAGCTACTTTTATTCAATAGCCATGATAGAAGTAAGAGCTTCAGTATCTCAGCAGGTATATACAGATTTGTTTGTGCTAATGGGCTCGTTATAGCCGATAGCGTATTTGAGAGTTATAAGATAAAACACCTCGGTGATAGGGAAAACGATGTAGCACGTGCCGTTGCAAACATAACGAATATTAAACCAAAACTAATGGAGAAGATAGAAAGACTTGAAACCATAAAGCTAAGCCAACTTGAAAAAGAATCATTCGCTCGAAGTGCAATTCCTCTACGATTTGATAAACACCTAAAAGTAGATTATCAAGATTTACTAGTTCCACATAGAGATGAAGACACTAACGATGATTTATACACAGTGCTAAATGTAATCCAAGAGAATCTACTTCGTGGAAACATATCTGGTACCAATGTAGAGACAGGTAGACGTTTTACTAGCAGAGAAATCACCTCTATCTCGAAAGACGTTGACGTTAATCAAGGTCTATGGGACATAGTAGAGCGCATAGCTTCAATTAAAGAGCCTGAGATGGCATTAGCAGCATAAAAGAGAGATACAATGAAAATGACAAACTACAGACTCCAAACAGAGATGGAGAATATCAAACCGGATAAACAAGAGTGGTTCAAAGATTATGTAAGACAAGTTCTAGAATCTAATAAACCATACCATGCAAAAGCTGACTACCTAGGATTAAGCATCCAAGAAATTCAGAATAAAATTGACTACCTCACAGCAGATATACAAGAAATGTCAGTATTAAAAAAATCTCTTACCAGCGCAAAAACTTTAGCCCTCATTGCTACTGCTGAAGTTCTTGAAGAATATGGTGTAGATAGACTTGATGGCACTTCAATATCTTCAATAACCATTACTCCTAAAAAAACAAAACTGACTGAAACTTTTGAAATCATAAACGCAGAGGCGCTTATTAAATTAGGATACTTTTCAGTGGTAGTGGATGAGCAGAGTGTAAAAGACGCAATGCTAACGGTTGAAGGTATGGACGAGATAGACACATTCGTAAAAGTTGGCATTACTACAGAAGAAACACCAGCTCGTATCAAAGTTAATGCTAGACGCTCTAGCACAAACAATCAAGCTACGGAACTACTAAACCTAGTAGATTCGCAAGTAGCAGCATAAAGGAGATAGATTATGTTTTCAGAAAATCAATTAAAAGCTCTCGGGTATACACTGGATGAAAGTCGCATAAAGACCATAGATAAGGCAGGTATAAGCTTTAAGTACATTGAGACTTATGATGTCATAAATGTTGCAAACACAATCTTTAGCTACATGTGGGACTACACAATTACTCGACTTGAAGAAGTTGCTAGAGAGACTAACCAAAACGGCAATCATGTCATAACTTTTAGCGCTATAGTAAAAGTCAAGATATACGACAACCAAAGAAACTTCATAGAAAGAGAAGATACTGGGGTTGGAACTGGAACAGCTCGTACTATCGGAGAAGCAATTGACAATGCCTCAAAAAGTGCAGTCAGCGATTCTCTTAAGAGATCACTCCGTTCATTAGGTGGACAATTTGGTAATGACCTATATAGCAAGTCACCGAATATAAATCAGAACTACCAACAGCAACCTGCTCAGCAACTACAACAGCCACAGCAATACTCTCAAGCAAATCAACAACAAGCACCATCATCTCATAATCCAAATGATTATTCTTCACTTTACAATATCGGATTAACCATTATGGAACAAGGTCAAAATCTCGTAGTTATAGGCGATGATATTTTCAGTAAAAGAGACAGTATCAAAGCTTGCGGTTTCAGGTGGGAAGGCTCTAGCAAGATGTGGTACAAGCCAATTCAACAGCAACAAGCTGCATAAAGGTGGTCAAAATGTATAACAAACCTTTAGCGAGTAACTTTTTAGTTGTCTGTTTGATTATTGGCTTTTCAATAGGAGTGTTAACATGTAAAGAGGGTGTCAGATATGAGTAAACTTATTCCACATGCGCTGCTATCAGATATTCCAGATTTGTATGAAACCGAAAATAGTTTAGATCCAATTTGCCATATCAAACTTTTTATTGCAAATTGGACTTGGTACATCATAGAGTTTTCAAAAGAAGATGCCTCAACTTGCTTTGGATATGTACAAGGTATGGAAAGTGAGCTGGGTTACTTCTCTCTTGAAGAACTTGAATCTACACATGGACCGTTAGGACTGGCTATTGAGAGAGATTTTCATTTCACACCAACACCATTCTCAGAAGTAAAGAAGCTCCACTCATGAGTGGCTCTATAATGAAATATCTTGTCATTGTTCTCAGTCACAATGACATCCAAGTCCTAAAACCTGTTAACACTCTTATTGACGCTCAGGCTACTGCTATAGATTTGGCAAATGAGTTTTTTTCTAATGATGGCGTCGCTAAGTTTTTTAATGGCTCTAAGATAGAAACTATTACCCATATCAACGAATATTACACCTCTAGTACCTATCATGACTTTGAAGATAGTGTAAATGTCGTTATTGAAGAGGTGCCATTATGAGTGCATCAGAAGCATACTACAGACAAGAAGAAGGTATAAAATTCAAAGACTGGGCAAAGGGTGGTTTAGAATTTCTACTAATGAATTACACTGATGTTTTAACAACCTCACAAATTGCTTTAATAGAAAAGAAACTAGCTAAATTATACTTGAAGGAGAAAAGAGAGATGCCATTTAAAACTACATATTCTTTTCACTTACCACAAACCCACAACAAGGACACAAAACAATGAATAACGAAGTACTTGTAGCCAAGCTACTCAAATACCAAGAGGTTAAATTTAAACATAATAATCACTTCATCTACATTCAAGAACGCTCTGATGGAGATTATGAGGGCGACATCTACTACTCTCAAAAAGAATACAAGCAAGATGAGAGTTCTATTGATGGTGGCACTTGTACAACATTCATCCCAGATATTGCAATTGACTATTTTATCGAGATAGCTGATGATTTAACAAAGAGAGGTTTATAGTGGACTAGATTAGTGATAGTTTAAATTTTACAAAATGTTTATCCAAACGACATAAACTACATTGGTTTATGTCGTTTATCGTAATTAAGGGCTATCCAAGGGTTAGATAGAAAAGTAAAATTATAAAACATCTTTTTTTACCCTAATAAAAGCATATAAAGAGAGGTTTACGATGAAAAAGACAAAAACGATTAAGAGGATCAAAGAATCCATAACACAAGATGAGTACAAGAATTTGATGAATAGTGTCAGAGGAGATGATACTCTTAGAGAAACCACTCAACAGAATTTACTTCGTACATTTACAATTCTCTATTTTACAGGACTACGACTGAATGAACTTCAACAAATGAGGCTATCCCATATAAAAGAATTAATAGAACAAGGTAGTAGTAAGTTAATCTTACCAAAAACAAAAAGTGAGAGAAAACTCTTTGCAGGAGATGAGTTCAAGAAACAGATAGTTAAACTTTTTACTATAGATAATACAACAGACCTTGATGCAAGAGTAATCACAAAAGGTTCAGTGAAATTTGGAAGAACAGGTATCAATCATGATGTGTTTATTAAGCAGGTAAATTCAAAGATGAAATCAATACTGGGGAATGGCTATACCTCACACTCATTTAGACAAGGTCTTATAACAGAGATGGGAAGTAAACAAATTAATACTAAAATCATCAGTAAGTTCATCGGACATAGTGATGTTAAGACAACTATGAGATATATCAATCCTACAGATGAAGACTTGAAGAATGCTATGGTTAGATAGCATCTTTACATAGCTCACTTGATATATTGGGGTGGCATCAACTTTCTTTTTGTGTCAGTAGCTGATATTATAGTTCAATAACTTAGAGAATGCTCCACAACCTACTAATTGTGGAGACCTTCTTTTTGCCTTCAAATACAGTATTTATCATAAAGCTATTTCTAAAATTTCACCATCCGGAGGAATATAAACTTTATCCAATAAATCATTTTTGATAAGCTCACTTTTCAGTTGTTCTCTAGTAATAGGACAATGATTTAACGCTTCTAAATGATTTGCAATTACTTTGTTTGGAGATAATTTTATAAATTCCAATATTTCACTTAGTGGCATTAAAATATCTCCTCCAAAATCAAGACTAGCATTCCCCGCAGCTACAACTGTAATATCAGGGTTAAATTCTTGAAGTGCTTTTTTTACATTATCTGTTAAGACTGTATCCCCACTTATATAAATAGAAGGCTCATCTGGTAGTTCTAAATAAAGTCCAGCTCCATTAGCCATAAAATTATGCATCCAACTATGTCCATGTTTAGCAGGAACGGCAATTATTTTAGCATTAGCAAAACTATTTTCTTCCCAAAACTTTAATTTAGTCACAACATTAATATCTCGTTTTTCAAGATAAGAAGAGTCCCTTTCTAGTGTAGCAACAGGAATATTGTTTTTTTGTAAGTAATTTACACCTGCTTTATCTAAGTGGTCAGTATGACTTAGAAGTTCTATCCCCCATTTTTGAGAATGAGTAATCAGGCAGTGTGTTATCTTTGACAATACATCTTTAGAATTAGCAGGTAAATCTACTAATGGATTTTTTTGTAACTTGTGTTTGAAGTAAGCAAAAGGTGGTAGCTGACCTTTTGCACTAAGCATTGGATCTATTAAAATAAATTTATCTTTTGATTCTATAACAAATGTAGCACTTCTTAAATGATGAATTTTCATATTATTTCCTTTCTTGTCTTGTATCTTATATCTTGTAATGGTATACTACACATACAATAATGTCAATACAGACTAAAAAGTAATATACATACCTAAAGGATACTAATGGAAATATTTTATCAAGATAAAACTTATAATTGTTCTTTTGAATTAGCCGTTGATATGTTTGGTGGAAAATGGAAAGGTCTAGTATTATGGAACTTAAACAATGGCGTAATGAGAAATGGCGAACTAAAAAGGGCTATTCCAAAGATAACACAAAAAATGCTAACTCAAACTTTACGAGACTTAGAAACTCATAAACTAATTACTAGAAAAGTTTATCAAGTGGTACCACCCAAAGTAGAATACACTATTACAGATGAAGCTAAAAAGCTTATTCCGATATTACAGTCAATTCAAGATTGGGGTGATTATATGGTTAGTAATTTAACTCATAATGCTAGTGCTTTTGAACAATAATAGAAAATATTTCAAGTACTCTTATTTGTGGAACACGAAGCACTCAAATTAGTTTTCTGTGTTCCACAAAGTGTTCAAAAAGTAAAAACTGCAAAGTTCCACAAACCTTAGGGGATTATGGAACAAAAAAAGTGAGCTTTTAAAGGCAGAATAATGAAAATAACTTTTTTACTAATATTAATAACTCAAATAGTTTTAGGTGCAAATGATTTTAATACAATATTTTTAAACCCAATTTTGCCCGAGTTATTGCAACATAAACTAGTCTAAATTTCATATCATCTAAAATATGCTTATTATGGAGCAGTGAAGCTAAATCTATATATGCAAAATTATATGAACTTCCCTGTAATTTATGTATTGTTGCAGCATACACGTACTGGACATTTGCGAATGCATTCTTCAACTGATGATAATCCTTCCAAAACCCCATTTTATATGGATACTTAGTAGTTTTCGCAAGATTAGCTAAACCCTCAAGTTTTTCATTGTAAAGTAACTCACTGTCCGGATCAATGATTCTTATAAAATCTGTGTATTTTCTTCCTACTACGGTACACTTCCAAAATCGCAACCCATCCTTTCCTGTATCAACAAGTTCGGCATGATTAAGCATAACTTCTTGGTTGTTACTATAAATTGTTCGATTATTATCTTTGAAAAAACCATTTTCTATAAGAGCCTTCTTGAATCTAATCATATCTGAGGCTAAAAAGTGAGCAGGATTATTTATACCTCTTTCTTCCCAAAATCGCACTCTCACATCTTTGTTAAAATTGTCAACTTGATTGTTTGTAAAAGATGAGATAATCTTATCTTCTTTATACCATTGATCGTTTTCATAAAAACTTTCTAGAAACTCCTCTCTACTCTCAAATAGCTCTATGTCATCCGATTTACTCTCTTTAATAAGCTTATTTAAATCCCCAAATTTTTGGGTTTCTATCATATTACGAACTTTTGTTGCAAGTTTTATAATTGGACTGTTTTCAGCCTGTCTAACGATTTGGGTCAGTTCAAATTGTTTTTTTATCTTAAATACTTCATTTTCATCGCTGTTATCAACTGGTAAAAGTTGAAAGGGATCTCCTATAAAAAGTATAGTATTGACTTTTCCAGTAGTTATGGTCTCAAGAATGAGTTTATATAACTCTTCTGATATCATTGAAGATTCGTCGATTACAAGTAAAGATGCTGCTGCTGGAGTATGTTTTCCTCTTGCTACAGCAAATTTCTCTTCCCCAGTATTGTAATCGTATATTGGTTCTATATTTAAGAAAGAGTAAATTGTCTTACATTCAGCCTTAATATCATCTGCAAGAAGCATATTTCGTAATACACTAGTTGCTTTGTGGGTAGGAGCAGTTACGACAATACTATCGTTACTGTAGCAGTTATTTGCATTTAGCTTATCTATGATGTATTTTGTAATTTTTGTCGTCAGGACCGACTTTCCTGTGCCAGCTTGCCCTGTTAAAGACAACAGCCTGTCATTTATGTCTTTACGTTTATCAAATGTAAATAAGTTCCCCTCTATAGTATTTACAATTTCTTCAAATACCTCTTGTTGATGTGTTGTTAATTTTCTCTCCATGATTATGCCTTTGTTTTAGTGTGATATAAGTAGTTAAATCCTTTTCGTTCACAAAGATTTGACTATCTCATTAGAAATTAGCTATTTAAAAAAATAATGCAAGAATTTGAAAAAATACAACCTAGAGTGAGATCGAAAGTATAAGTAGAATCAAGGTTTTTAAAATACCCTAACCATAAGCATAGTATTAATACTATGCTTATGGTACTTTTTCAGTTGAGCTGTGGCTACTTTTGTAAGAAAATGTGTAAGGTTATTTTTGTTTATATGGAAAGTATTAAATCGTTCAGAATGTGTCTTGTATCAGCAGCTTTATTGTGAATGTCTTTATATTTGTTAATTTATTGTTATGTTTTTAATTATTCAGCAGGTATCGTATTAGCCTCTAAATAAGCGACGAGGGCTGTTCTCGATATAAAATTTTTAGAATTTAGCTTTGTAACTTCTATTTTTTGGCTATAAATGAGCTTTTTAAGTAGATCAGATTTTATCAACGACATATCGTTTATGGTCTTAATAGAAAATAATATACCTGCTGGTAAAAGTTCATCGAAATTAGTTTTCATATTTTATCCTCGTACTTTTTATTTTAGAAATTCTTAGTTTCTCATTTTAGTAGTTGGTTTAAAATTTTTATCTAAATATGCTTAGGTAAGGTTACCAAAGATGTCATTGTTATCAATACTTGTAAGCTGGTATATGAAGTTATTGTTATAAACCATGTATGGTAAGTCTATGCCTTTCAAAGCTCATCCTACCTATCTCTCGCTTTCTGACAGCACCTTAAATATCATACCTATCTACAGTTAATAATGCCTCATCAAGATTGAATAAAACATTTAAAAAATGTTCAATGTAATTTATATCAGCATAGACTCTATAGTCTTCAAGTTTCAGTGTATCAATTTTCTTTTGTCTATCTAACTCAGACCTCGTATACTCTTCAATCGTAGTTTTTTTAACAGCTAAATCTTTGAAATACATTACATGATAGCGATTAAGTGCATTCTCTATAGCATCCATTTTTACACCATGAGTTTTCAAGAATTTTGAGTTTAGTTTCAATTCATATCTGCTTAGCGGGTAATCAAGCTTATCCTTTCGTGTTTTATAATAGAAGTACGACCTTAACGCTGCTCTCTTTAGCTTAGCTTTAGACATTCTTTCAATGTTATTGGTAGTTATGTATGTTTGCTTCTCGGTTAATTCATAGTACTGAGACCTAGACACATGCTTAGTACAAATTACAGCCATATGTTCAAACCTGCACTCTAAATCTATACATATATCGATAGCTGTTAAAGTATACTCAATACTCTCATGAGAGTTCATATAAGCTGCTATAGAGAACAAAAGATTATTAGATAAGCTATCCAGCCTTTTTATGTATTTAGACAAGCCTGCAAATTTAATAGCGATGTAGTGTTTCACTATTTTTTTACCATTCATGTCTTTACCAGCACAATACACACCTGTCCCTATTTTCGCTATGGTATTTCTTTTGTTACGTATTTTTATATCCCGCTCTTTCTTAGCATACTGGGGACGTATTACTTTCAAGAAATCTCTCTCTTCTACAAAAGCTATCAATCCTTCTAACTTCTCTCTTTGCTCTTCTTTATCATCACATGTAATTTGTAAAGTTATGTTATCTATATTTGTTACTGCTCTCACTTGACACCCTTTATCTTTAAATAATAGGAATAAAGTTAGTTGTACTCATGGATCTATATGGTATGTATCTCACATAGATATTACTCTTGATTTATATAATTATAAGTACCTTATTATGAAGTGTTTCATTTACCCTAGAATACTAGGTGTATTGAGCTTTTTCATTTTTTCTAAATTTATTCCTATTCATTATATAAATATGAATCAAAAAATATTCTAGAAAAGTGTGTATTTGCTTAAAGAGCTATGAAGGGTTCAGGTGAAACTATTAAACTTCAATTTTTTAATAGTTTTTCAACTTCATCGATAGGTAATTTTGTAGCATCAGCAATTTTCTTACTATTTAAGACTACTAGGTTAAGGGATAAAAGGTTTTTAGCTATTTCTACTCTAATCGCTTTTTCAGATTCATTCTTGGTTAAATCATAAGCTTTAAAATTATTGCTACCCAATTCCTTATCTACTACTCCACTATCTAAGTTATACCGTTTATGAAGAAGCTTATAATTGTATGTTTTACTTTTACTACCAATTTTTTTATGAAAATATCTTCCAACTTCTGTTGTAGTTGATTCTGGGCTTAACATTGCTACTCTATAAATTATTATAGCAAGCCGAGATGTTAAAACTTGAGTACTATTTAACATCTCTAAATCACTCTGTATACTATTAAAAAGGCTTCCTATTTTGAAATTGCTTTTGTCAATAAGTACCGAATAGCTTTCTGTTAAAAACCAAGGTATCAATCCTTCATCAATAACAAATTTCAGATAAGCAATTATCTCAGTTTTTGTACGGTTTTTTATCAAATGTAAGGGATCTATTTTTTCTATATAATATAAATATCTTTCTTTTTCTAATATTTCAATTTGACTAGAATTTTGCATCATACTTAAGTCTACATAATCTTCAATTTTTGCATAAAATTCATTTTGATTTGGAATAAACAATAAGCTTCTATTCAGTAGATTCATATTGTCTATAAATAAGCTATTTTTGTTCATTGGTAAAATCAAAATTATGTTTAGATCTTTGTCTTTATGAAAGGTACTAATATATTCTAATGCATTAGCAATTTTGTATTTATTCCTAGGGCAGTTATACTTCTTTAGCAAAAAAGTTAACATTTCTGAAACATTTTCAGTAACATTTTTTAAAAGCAATATCTCATTATTTATATTACCCTCTAGTAGGTTTTTGAACCACTCTTTAACAAGGGAACTTCTTTTAGATTCAATTTCCATAACTACTCCAATTCTTTCATTTATTATAGCATATTCTCTTACTATTAAAATATAACAAAGAAGATATAACCAGTTATCACTACTTTATGCTAAATTATAATATAGCTATTTTAATTTATAACTAAGGGATAATAATATAGAATAATTATATGGGAAAAAATATGAAATTTTACACTTATATAAAAGTATCAACAGATGAAGAATTTGTTAAGGCGCAAGAAAACCTAATAAATAACTACATTCGCGATAACAACATAATCATAAATAAAACTTATCTGTACAAAGAAAATACTAATAAAAATAAAGTAGAAAACAATATTGATGAAGTTCTTGAAAATTTATCGTATGGAGATAGTCTTGTTGTAGTTGGACTAGATATATTGGGCAGTTCAACATACAGTATATTAAATAGAATTGTTACGATAAAAACTATGGGTATTACACTCCATTTAATCAATGAAAACTTAGTACTATATTTCAAAGATGAGAGACTATTTAAGGTACTATTTTCTTTGCTATCTTTAGAGCAATCAAAAAGAGATAAGAAGGTTTTAGATGCAAAGCGAACTCGCCAAAATAATGGGACAAGTCTTGGTAGGAAAAGTGGTAAAAAAACAAAATCTATGTTTGATAAATATAGGAAGAAAATTATGGATTATTACCACAATCAAGTATCAAAAACAGAGATTCTTCAAGAGATTAAAAAGAAGGATTTTAGAAAAAATGGTAATGCTTCTAAAATTAAAAATAGCTCTCTACAAGCTTTGAGTCAATACATAAAAAAGACAGAGCTGGAACAAAAGAAAAAAGATAATAATAAAAGAGGGAAAACATATATAGAGAATACTGCTACAAAAATAAAACCATCTGACACAGAAATCACTATTATGAACTTTGATGGAACATTTTCAGTTATTGCCGATACAGTTGAAATTGATACTAAAACAGAAAAAGATAATCAAAAATCTCCACTAATTGAAGAGAAAAAGATAATAAAACCAAGAGGTGGACTGAAAGTAATTAAAAAAAAGAACACTTAGGTCATTATATGCTGTAACGTTACAGAACTTCCAATAAAGCCAAAAGTTGCTCCTCTATTTTTTCTGGTAATAATATTCTCAGTTTTTCCAACTTTTTATTAGTCTCACCATCATTTTTAGGATTAACAAGTGTATCTAAGGCTTGTACTGCTCTAGTTGCTTGCTTTTTTAAGTCGTTGACTATGCCCTTCCTGTAATCTGCACAGACTGATGTCCAAGCATGACAGATATGTCTGCTAGTAGAGTGCCATTATGGAATTAAGTAGAAACAATCATATGCCGTATATCGTGTATTCTAATTCTTTGGTAATATAGAATTTTATTTCATCATCTCAATAATTTTATATATTTTTTCATCTGAAGCATTTGGATAAAGATTTCTAAGAACTGTAAATTTATCTTCTTCAATCTCTACATCTATTACGTCATCCGGAGCTGCTAAAAGTGCAGTAAACGTATCTTGTGCTTCAGCTGCCATCTCACTACCACTACCAAGATAACTACCCTCAGTAGTAGATAGATTTTTGTGAGACAACATCTTACTTACACTGTAAATATTTGCACCATTTCGTAATGCTGTTACTGCAACCATAGAACGAAGATCATGCATAACCATATTATGTACACCAATAGATCCCATTGCTTTTTTAAAGTGATACATAATGCTTTCATGTTTAAACCCAAATATTAATCCCTTAGTCGTTTTTTGAGATTTAATCGCATTTATAAGGAGTGGTGTTAATTGATATTTAACTTCCGTATGTGCTTTAGTATTTTCTGCAGGGAGTGTAAACAATCTCTTTGTATAGTCAATATGCTTGTGCTCCATTAGTAGAGTTTCCCCAATTCTTCTTCCACTTAATAAAAATGAAAATACACCTCTTGCTACAGGGTGTTTATACTCCAGTAATGTTTTAGCAATTAGTTTTGCTTCATCATCCGTACCACTGAATTTTTCTTTTGCTACAATCTTAGGCAGTACAATCTTCTTCCAGTTCAGCTGAACATCATTTATATCTAATACATTTTTAATAACTATCTTTAATAAGCTTATCGTTTTTGGTTTTATCCCACGATTGATAAGCTCGTGTATTAGGTTTTGTATATCATCTACTGTAAAATCATCAACTGATTTCTTATCAAGCTTAGAGCCCTCTATAAACGATGTATATGAACCATTATATGCTTTAACAGTATTCTCAGCAGTGGTTATCTTTTTATTATTTATCCAAGCATTGTAAAGTGATTTGAATTTTCTATCTTTAGTATCTATCTTTTCAAATACTACTTTTTCAACTTTTAATGTACCTTTTAATCTAAGGGTCTCTTTCATCTTCTCTTTCTTCCCAAGTAAAGATGAAACAGCTTTAGAGATTGATGTACCCACAACAATAGAAAAAGTACTCTTGCCTCTACATCTTTTATTGCTATGCATAGCTTCAACTGCTACCTCTATCTTGTAAGCTCTGTTTGGTGGTCTGGTTTCGTTATCCTTTGTATATCTTATCTCATCTTTGGTAAGTAAGATGTACATCCCTCTTGCTGTACCGTTGTTAAGATTGATTTTTACTGGTTTAAGTACCATGATTACTGCCTTTAGCCACAATCCCTACTTTAGAAAAAAATGACTCTATTTAGTAGGGATAACTGTATTAATTAGTAGGTAATTATATCAACTTGTAGTTAAGTGATTTCTTATAGTAGCGCTAGAATAAGGGGTTTATAGATATTTATAGTAGTTTGTAGTTATATATTAGACATAACTTTATATAGTTACTAAAGAGTAACTATATCTTTTTAACCTCATAAAACTTTCTCAACCACCTATCAAGGGGACTAATCAACCTGTAAATTACCGGTACTATTAAAAGAGTTAAAACCATAGAACTAATTAGCCCGCCAATAATAGATATTGCCATTGGTGCTTTTGTTTCACTCCCTAATCCATCTCCTATTGCTAGTGGTAACATTGCAAAGACCATAGCAATTGTAGTCATTAAAATTGGTCTAAGTCTCTTTTCTCCGGCTTCTATTAACGCTTCGTCTGCACTTTTCCCTCTACTTACTGCACCGTTGGCAAAATCTACAAGAAGTACTGCATTTTTACCGACCATTCCCATAAGCAGCATAAATCCAATCATTACAAAAAGACTAAACTGCAGTCCAGATATGTAAAGAGCCAACATCACACCGATAATACTCAGAGGAAGTGCAACCATAATAATAATTGGCTGTATAAGTGACTCATACAAAATTGCCAAAATTATAAACATTATAATAACAGACATTCCGATTGCCGCACCAAAGGCTTTACCTGTTTTTTCCATCTCTTCTGCAAATCCCGTAAATCTATATGTAACTCCCTCAGGCAAAAGCTTGTCAATACTTGCTTTTGTATATGCAACTGCTCCGCCAAGGTCAAGTCCAAAAAGGTCGGAATATACTGTAACTTGCCGCTGTCTATCATAATGGTTAATAGACGCCAAGGCTTTACTTTGTGAAAATGTAACCAATCCATCAAGATAAACCATTTCACCATTTTTAGCTCTTAGTTGAATCTTTTTAATATCATCTATACTTACTCTTTGTTCATCATCAAACCTTAAAGTTATGTTGTACTGCTTACCGTTTTCTTCAAAGTACGAAATCTCCAAGTCGCTTGAAAAAGCTGTGGAGACTGCCTGAGCTATGCTAGTAGCTGATATACCAAGCCTATTTGCACTATGTCTTAATATATTTATATCTATTTGTGGTCTGGGATCATCTAAATTTGTATCAATATCCACAAACCCCTCTTTTTTGGCCATATGCTCTGTTAAGTTTTTCTTTGCAATTTCCAAGGCTTCAAAAGAGTCAGATTTTAAAACTATTTGGTAAGGTACACTTGCCCCTGCTCCCTTTATATTTGGTATAGCTGCTGCAGTTATAAACATATCTTTTTGCAAAGTGTTGTTCTGCTGAGATAGTTTAAACAGTTTTCTAAAGTTTTGTGTAACCTCTTCTTGATTTAACTCTCTTTTGTCTTTTTCTACAAGCTTTACATAAATTATTGCTTTATGTTTCTCTTGGGCGGTTGTATATCCTATGCTTAGAGTAGTGTAGACAACATTTGAATCATTTTGTACCAACTTCTCTACTTCTTTGGATTGTCTAATCATCTCCTCTAGTGAAATTCCTGAGTCTGCTTTTATTTTTATTTCAAATTCAGACTTATCCTCTTTTGGTATAAAGTCCATTCCAATCTTAGGAAAAAGACTCAGAGATGCAAAAAATATAGCAAAAACAACAATTAATGTTATCACTTTAAATCTCAAAACTATTTTTAAAGTTTTCTCATATGCTTTTTCTAAAAGTACAAACAGTGGTTCAGTTAGGTTATAAAATTTATTTTCGCCTTTGTGTAAAACTCTAGCACTTAAACTTGGGATAAAACTTAGAGCAATCGTGTATGAAATAATAATTGCAAAACCAACAGTCATCGCAAAACTCTCAAAAAACTTCCCAACTATACCGCTCATCATAGATACCGGAATAAAAACAGCCAAAAGCATCGCAGAGATTGCCAAGATAGTAAATGCCATCTCTTTTGTCCCTTCAACAGCTGCCTGAAGCTTGCTCATACCCTCTTCCATCTTTTTATAAATGTTCTCGATGACAACAATAGCATCATCAATAATAATCCCTATGGCTAAAGTAAGTCCGATAAGTGTCATCTTATTCAAATCAAAACCCATATAATCCATAAGTGCAAAAGTACCCATAATAGATGCTGGAATTGATAAAGCAGAAACTAAAGTAATAGTTATATTTCTCAAAAACACAAAAACAATAATTGATGCCAATATTGCACCGTAAATTAAATCAAACTCAACATCTTTTAGAGAGTGGATAATAAATGGCGAGGTATCATTAAGAACTTTTACTTCATATTTAGTTCCGGCTAAAGCCTCCAACTGAGGAATGCTCGCTTTCACGCCGTTGACTATATCGATAGTGTTTGTACCTGAAATCTTTTGAACTTCTAGCATAACACCTTCAACTCCATTAAATGAAGCATAGCTTTTTGCATCGCTTAAAGTGTCTTCTACTCTTGCTATATCTTTTAGTTTTATATCATCTTTGATTTTAATATTTTTCAAATCTTGCACACTTAGAGCATCAGCTTTTGTTTTAAGAATAAACTCTTGTGTTTTAGTTATTAGCTTGCCGCCGCCAATTTTTACATTCTCTGCGGTTACAATCGAATTCAACTCTGCAATTGTAATATTGAATTTATTTAATAATTTCGGGTCAGGATATATTTTTATCTCTCTATCTTTATATCCTATAATATTTACTGCTCCGACTCCATTTATCTTTTGCAGTTTTGGTTTTACTTTTTCATCTGCAAACAACATAAGGTTTTGAATTGTTTCATCTTTAGCTGTAAGAAAAATATTTATAATCGATGCTCCGCCAATATCTAGCTTACTTACCAGTGGTGTTTTAGCATCTTTTGGAAGCTCTACTGCTGAGACTTTATCTCTAACATCATTTGTTGCTTCATTTATATCACGTTCAAGAAAAAACTTAACAATTACAATACTTACACCTTCACTGCTTGTAGAAGTTATGCTGTCAACTCCCCCTATTCGTGAAACTGCTTCTTCGATTTTATCTGTAACCTGAGACTCTATTGTGCTAGCCTCAGCTCCCGGGTAAACTGTTTTTATAGTTACAAGTGGAAAATCAACATTAGGAAAAAGCGCTGATGGCATAGACTTATAACTCATCAACCCAAATATAACCAATGTAATAACATACATCAGCGTTGTTATTGGTCTGTTTATTGCATACTTATACATATAAAACTACTTTGTCTCAGGTATAACTATATACCCCTCGCCAAATAGACCAACTACGAAACCACTCACTTTAACTTCCGCTTTCATCTTTCTGTTGTCGCTGTTTGCATGTGGATATATTTTAGATATTTTACCTGTGTAACTCTTCTCATCACCGTTAACTGTGTACTTTACGCTATCTCCAGCTTTAACTGATTTCCAATACTTTTGGTCAAACTCTAAAATTAGTTTTCTCTCATCTTTACTTTGAATTTTCAAAATTGTTCTAAGCATCATTCCGCTTACCACGTCACCAACTTCTACGCTTTTTTCAAAGATTACTCCATCAAACGGAGCGTAAAGTGTTGTTTTATCCAAAAGAGATTTTTGAAAAGCCAAGTTTGCCTGAGCCTGTTTAGCTGCTACTTTTGCTTTTTCATATACAAGAGCATACTGGTCAAACTTTGCTTCATCAATAAGGTCTTTTATAAGAAGTTGTCTATCGTAATCTTTTTTAGCAAACTCTAAAGAGACCTCGGCATTATCCAACGAAGCTTCAGCAATTTGCAAAGCCGCTTTTAGGTCATCATTTTGAAGTTCTACCAATATGTCGCCCTTTTTTACAACAGAGGAGATATCTACATGTACCTTTTCTATAATACCACCCGAAAATAGTGCCAAATTTGCACTCTTATCTGCTTCGATGTTAAACGTCGCATATATCTCTGAAGCACCCAGACTTATTATCAGGGCGAAAACCCCTATGATTATTTTTTTCATTGTAAAAACTCCTCTATATTTTTTCCGGCGTAGTAGTAATAAACAGCGTATGCTATCTCCAAATCATTCAGTGATGTCTCATAAAGTGCTTTTGCATTTGTTTGAGTGTTCAAAGCATCAAGATAAACTATATTGTCGACAATTCCAGCATCATACTTCTTGCTAATTAGTTCAAAAGCACTATTTGCCGAAACCAAAGCACTTTTAGCACTTATAATTTTTACTTTACTTGTATTTATACGAGAGAGTGCCACTTCATATTGAAGCTTTTGTTCATGTTTTTTATACTCTATTTCACTGCCTAAAGCTTGTGCATTTATAACAACTGCCTCTTTTTCTTTTTTTATAGAAGCGTTATCAAACACTCTTAAATTTAGTGTCAATAAAAGTTTATTTTGATTATCCGCACCTTCAGGATGCAAGGCGTCTGTTTTGTCATAACCATATAAACTATAAGTATCTTCAACTCTCACCTGAGGATAATATGAACTGCTTATAGCCTCAGCAGTTTTTAGAATTGAGTTTTGTGTAGCTATTAAAGACTTTATGCTCTCTGATAATTCATACTCACTTTGAACCAACTCTTTAAACTTTGAGTCATCTAATGTACCTATCTCTTTTGTGACCTTTAACTCCAGTGACTTTTTAACGCTGAAAATCTGAAGTTTTATAGACTCTATCTCATATATGTTTGTATCATACGCTGATTGGAGTCTATCTACATCGTCTTTAGTCGCTACTTTTGCACTGTAAAACCTTTGCATGCGCTCTAGCTGTGCCATTAAAGATTTTTTTGCATCATCTCTTGAGAGCAAAGAAGCCTCTAAACTCTTTAGCGTATAAAAGTCTTGCACAATCTGCAGAGTTATGCTGTTTTTCATAGCTTCTACATCGAAGTTACTAGCTTTATGTTCACTTATTTTTTGCTCCGTCATAGACGACTTTCTTCCGCCGTCATATATGTCAAAACCAACTTTTGCATACCCGCTATAAACTACTCCGGGAGTAAAAGGAGACCTCTCATTTAAACTTTGTAATGAACTTCCTACATCGATGGTTGGGTAGAATGAACTCTCACGAGAATCCACCTCTTTGGCTTTTGCATCTTGCGTTAATTTTTTTGATATAACTAAATTATTGTTTTTGTTTGCATACTCAAGGAGTGATTTTAAGTTCTCTGCATATATAAATACAGGAACAAGTAAAAGCAGTAGCTTAATCATTTTTTCACCTCTATTAAATCAAATAGTGAATCTATAAAATTATCTATCTCATTTTTAAGACTCCCGATTGAGTTGGTGGCTTGACTGGAGATAAACATCCCCTCTGCAAAAACAAACAAACCTCTTGCTAATTTTTTTGACTCCTCAATTATTTCATTATTATCTACAGCATCTTGAATAATTTTTTCAAACCATGAATAATAGGCATTATGACACTCTGTTTGAAATTCAATCATATCTTTATCTGGGGAACTTAAAGCGATTGATATAAACTCTTTGTAAAGACCCCTAAGTTCCATATCTTCATCGCAATAAAAAAAGCTGGAAAACAGTTTGATTTTATCTTTTGTTACAGCTATCTCAGAAATTCTACTCTCTAGAATTACATTTCTCTCTTGTATAGAAATATTTACAATCTCAAAAACAATATCTTCTTTGTTTTTAAAATACTCATAAATAGTACCTTTTCCAACACCTGCTGTTTTTGCCAAACTAGAGATTGTTAAACTTTTTATACCATTTTCAAATACTATGTTTTTGCAGGAGAGTGCTATATCTTTTCTCTTTTGTACTTTGTCGACTATAATTGCCATAATTACCTCTTTAATAAATGACTGACCATCGGTCATTTAAAGGAATTGTACATATTAAGTGCTTTAAATTAGATAAACATTATCTTTTATCCGAGTTGTTAGTAGGCTTTGTCCAGAAGTTTAAATTTTGTTTGTTCACTTTTTTCTTCTGCTACATCTTTTTTATTCTCTACATGTAGAGTTTCACTTACCTCGCTGTTGAATACTTTTTTATCCATTGTTTTAACATCATTAAAAAGAGTAGAAGCTATAAAAAAAAGTATCATGGTGGCTACGACACTTGCGTAAAGAAGTATATAATTTTTGATATGACCTGATTCAAAAGGATTTTGCATTTAAACTCTCTATTTTTTTAAAAGATTATATATAAAAGATACTAATAAAGTTCCAATCGGGGCGGATACCTGATATAATCCTGCAATTAATCTTTAAGTAAAAAGGATTCTCATCAGTTTAGTCAATAACTATTTTTTACTTTATCATGCAATGCACTCCTCTATTGAAAACAGTATGGCTATAGATGAAAAAATCGATGACGACACTTTTTTTGAGGTCTCTGCACTTATCTTATCACTCAATCGTAAAAGTTTTGAAAAGATGTCTAGTTTAAAGAGTTTTCACCAGCTCTGTTTACAATTCACTGCGCAAAAAATTGAGAATTTAGATGCACTCTACCATCTTCAGTACACTATTATTAAACATTTTTTAGAGCATAGGACAAATAGCAATATTAAACATCTGCATAATGCATTTTCATATTTAGAAAAAGAGTCTCTTGTTGATCAGCCCTCTTTGGAAAAACTAATCTCACTTTTTGATCCATCAAAATACAATGAAAATGATGATGTAGCAGCAGGGGTAAAAAACATAAATAAAAGCTTTAGAGCTGATAAGCAAGCACTTCTTGTTGATATATTTGAGTTAAAAAAAGTTGTTAACTCTAGTGATGAGTTGCAGACAATTTCAGACTATCTTCATGGGCAAATTTTTTCCATTGGTATTACAGGAGTTATGAACTCAGGCAAGTCAACTATGCTTAATGCTCTTATGGGGAAAGAGGTTTTAGGGACAAGCGTTGTTCCTGAGACTGCCAATCTGACTGTTGTAAAATACAGCAGAACGCCTTTGGCAAAAGTCATCTATTGGAACAAATCTCAGTGGCAACATATAAAAAACAGTGCCAAAAGCATTGCGTCGATTGCCAAATTTGTTGAGCAGACTCAAAACCATTTCAAAGATGATTTAGATAGCTATATATTGGATAAATCGCGTGAAGATGAGATAGACATTGATAAGCTGAGTGACTACACCTCTGCTAGCACTAGTGATAAAAAATGCAACCTTGTACAACATGTGGAGCTATATACTCCCTTGCATTATTTACAAGATTCAATTGAGATAGTGGATACTCCCGGACTTGATGATATCGTTGTGCAGCGTGAAGAGATAACTAAAGAGTATATCTCCAAATGTGATGTACTTTTGCATCTGATGAATGTGAGTCAAAGTGCTACTCAAAAAGATATAGAGTTTATTATTGATGCCGTCTTATTTCAAAACATAACAAAAGTTCTTATTGTTATAACTCGCATAGATATGGTAAGCAGTAAAGATGTTCAAGAGGTTATAGCATATACGAGAGAGAGTATTGAGCGTAAGCTCCATGAGCAAAACAGCGGTTCAAAACTTGACTTCGTTCTTAAAACACTTCACTTTATAGCACTCTCAGGGAAAATGGCGCTACTACATAAAACTGGGCATTCCAAAGAGGCAGAAGATGCCGGATTTACACTGCAACAAAGTGGTATTGTCGAAGTTGAAGAGTATCTCCAAGAGACCCTTTTTGGAAAAACAAATGCACGAAGCTCTCTTATTATCCGCTCAGCTAGAAACCGTTTGCAAAAAGTCATACATGCACAGATTGAGGAGTTAAAGTTTGAGAATTCACTTCTTTTTAAAACAGAAGATGAAATCAACTCAGAACTCACACTCTTAAAAATTGAAAAAAGCAAACAAGAAGAGGCTTCCAAGCGTCTAAAAGATCAGATAGCAGGTTATGAGGCAGAGGCGTCAAACTATCTTCAAACACTTCAGAACCAACTACAAAATGAGCTAAGAGAGCTGCAAAATATTATGAAGCAGCGTCTTATGGATGAGACACTATATACTCTCGAAAAAGATAAAAAAGCACCTTTGGTATCTTCTATAAGCAGAATTATACAAACTGCACTAAAACATGGGTTGGTTGATATTATTCGTGAATACCGTTACAAATTTATTAAAAAAACATCTAAGATTTTCGAGATTATAACTCTGCAATATGATGAGATTGATAAAGCACAGGAGCCACACTTTGACGATGCTTTTAAAAAAGGGTTTTTGACAATAAGCAACGAAACACTTATACGCAGAATCTCGAAAGTGCTAGGGAGCGCTTCACTCACAAAACTGACAAAAATAGATGAAGAGATAAGCACTATTATAAAAGATGAGTTTATATATATTCAAGAGCAGGTGCAGCAAAAGGCTCTCAATCTAAGCAAAACACTCCTCAAAGAGTTTTTTGCGAGCCTAAGCGAACCGCTGGATACTATAAACGACAAGGTTGTAAAAAACGAAGAGCTTCTTCAAAATTATATACTTACAATTAAAGAAGATGAAAATACCAAACATGAAAAATCAAAACAACTATACCAACGGATAAAAAACATAGAACTCATTGCAAAAAGGTCTGCACTATGAAACACTTAGAGGCCATTGTAAAAGAGTATAAAGAGCAGTTTCTTCAAGAGGAGCTGTTTGATGAGAGTATAAGCGGTGAGATAAAGCGTATTCAAAAAGCACTTCTAAATGAAAAATTCCTGCCATCTGTTCAGCTAAAAAATCTTTTTAACAAGCTTTTACGCCGTAGCAAGTATCCGATGGAAGTAGCTATTGCAGGGCAATTTTCTTCTGGAAAATCAACATTTTTAAACGCCCTGCTCTCAAAGGACATCCTCCCAACAGGAATTACCCCTGTTACCTCCAAGGTAAACTTTATAAACTACGGGGAAGAGTATAAACTAAAAGTGAGCTACAACAATGGGGCAAATGAGTACCACGCCCTAGAGACGATAGCTCAGTTTACCGACCAAAGAAAAGCCGTTGAAGATATAAAATATCTAACCCTTTATGTCCCTATGGATATATTAAAAGATATAACTTTTGTAGACACTCCGGGTCTAAACTCCCAGTCGCTTAGTGATACCCAAGTCACCAAAAAAATTTTACGTGATGTAGACGGGATTATCTGGCTGACACTTCTCGACAATGCCGGAAAAGAGAGCGAAGCGGAGGTTCTTCAGGAGTATTTAGAGAATTTCAAAGACAAATCTCTTTGTGTTTTAAACCAAAAAGATAAATTTAGCCCTGAGCAGGTTGAGACAACTCTCTCCTACATAAAAGAGAATTTCAGCACTTTCTTTTCAGAAGTAATACCCATCTCAGCTAAACAGGCTCTTGATTCCAGGGTCAATCAAAAGGATGTGTTAATCAACACTGCTCTTTACTCTTTACAAAAGGCATTTAAAGAGTCAAGCAACATCAATATAGATGCGAAAGAGCTTACATTTTTTCATGATGATTTTGCAAAGTTCTCAAAAGAGGTAGAGAGTATCAAAAAACAGGATAACTCCAACAACAAGAAGCTGATGGAGAGTTCAAATATTACTGAGGTTCTTAATTTTATACAAAACACGATAAGACCTCAGGCAAAAGCCGCAAAAGCTTATGCAATAAAAAAAGATTTAAGCTCTATCTGCGATATATTAATAAAAGAGTATGAGACTATACTTGGTGTCTATGAGAGCTTAGTAGAGATACTTGTAAAAAAAGAGAGTGAGATTTTAGAAGCTTTTGACTCGGTTTATGCGAAACACTCCAAGAGTTTAATCTTAACATTTGAGCAAATAGAGTCTATTATGCAAACCATAGCAGACACCATCTATGAAAACATTAAAACAAAAGATGCAAGCTACTACACGCAAGAGAAGAACCTTTTTCGCCAAAATGTTATTAAAACCCATACATACGAGACGCTACATGTAGAGAGTGAAGCAATTATGCAAAAACTCTTTTATGAGAATCAGTCACTCGACAAACAGGTAAAAGCTGCAATCTTGCACTTGAAAAACATACAACTTCAAAGCAGTGAAGATTTCAGAGATGTTTTTCGTATCTTAAAACATGCAGTACAGTCGTGGCAAGAGCCTTATGAGCTGATTAAAAAAAACAGAGAGATTGCATCCGACTTGGAGTTTGCAAACACACGTCAGTTTGTTGCCAAAGTGTACGAGAACATTATACTCTCCTACCACAGAGCAATTTTAGGAAATATAAGAGCGCTTCATAAAAAATTCGCTTTTTTTAACGGTGCTCTTAGCTACTCCTACCATCAAATAGCCGAAGATAGCATCTTTTGCGTAAAAGAGATGATTGATAAGCAGATTGAAATATTTGAAAAAAATCCGACCAAACATACACTAAATATTCCAAATCCTGATGATATATTGGAAATTGTCAAAAAGAACTTCGGCTTTGAGAAGATAGAACTCTTTTTAACATCTAGACGCAACTATCTTTTTAAAACAGTTCAAACATCAAAAACACAGTTCTCACAAATCAACAATGAACAGATAAATTATGTTATTTCTAAAAAGAGAGTTTTTATGGATAAGATAGAGGATATAAGAGAGATTCAAAAAAGTTTTTGACACCGAATAAGATAAATTACATTTACTTTATGATAATATTAATAAAAATAATTAAGGAAACTTTATGGCAACAACAAAATACTTAGGCGCAACTGTAAACTTAACCGGAACAACTATCAATGTAGGTGACAAAGCACCATCCGCTGTTGCAATCGGTACCGATTTAAGCGATGTTGAGATTGGCGGAGCAAAAGATAAGATACAGCTTATCATCACACTTCCCTCTCTTGATACCGATACCTGCGCTGCTGAGACAAGAAGGTTTAATGAGGATGTGAATAATTTGGATATTTGCGAAACAACGGTCGTCTCTATGGATTTACCTTTTGCCTCTGAGCGTTTTTGTACTACTCAGGGTATTGAAAATCTAACAGTAGCATCTGACTACATAGACAAGGCTCTAAGCAAAGCTTATGGCGTGCTGATGCAAGACGGGAAGTTAAAAGGTCTTAGTGCAAGAGCTGTTTTTGTTATTGACAGAAGTGGCATTGTCGTATACAAAGAGATTGTTGAAGAAGTTACTGCCGAGCCAAATTACGAAGCTGCGCTTGACGCAATCAAAGAAGCCAGATAACCTACCTTTAAAGAAATAAAAAGGCTCTACTTTTTTGAGAGCCTTAGCCATATATAGGGTGCAAATGTTTAAAAAAATCACACTAAAAACAAAAATAGTATCCATTACGATACTCGGCCTGATTGTACTAGCAGTCATTGGGGGCACACTCTCAGTTCTAGATTCAAAACAAACGATGATGGAACATGAATACCACAGTTTAACCTCGATAAATAAAACTAAAAATGCTCAAATTAAAAAATTTTTAGATGAGAAAATCGCTCATATAAACGTGTTGGCAAAAGCTTCCAATACGCGAGATCTTGTAACAGACTTAATATATGTCCATAACCAGCTAAAAGCAAAAGGCGATGAGCCGTATCCTGCCACTCACACTCTTGCTATACAAAAGATTCAACCCCATGAGGAATTTTTTCAAAATTTCACTAAAGAGTATGACTATAGCGACCTTCTTATAGTATGTGCAAAACATGGACATGTGATGTATTCAAAAGAAAAAGAGTCAGATTTAGGAGCAAATCTAGTTACCGGGGAGTTGAAAAACTCTGCATTGGCAGAAGTGTGGAAAAAAGTTATTGCTTCAAAAAGAGCTGTATTTGTAGATATGAAACCATATGCACCGAGCAATAATGCCAATATTATGTTTTTGGGCTCCCCCATTTACACGAATGGCGAGCTCACTTCTGTTTTAGTATTTAAAATATCAGATAAAAGCATAAGTAAGATTATGCAATTTAAGTATGGTTACGGAGAGACCCAAGAAGACTACCTCATAGGACAAGATAAACTTATTAGAAGCAGCAGTTCTTTGTCTATGTTGGCAAAAACTTTTGATACACAATCTGCCAAAGAGGCGCTCAGAGGAGCAGAAGATACAAAACTGGTTACAAACTATAATGGAAAATCAGTGCTCTCAGCCTATAGCCCTCTTAAAATCGGTCAAGATTTAGATTGGGCAATACTATCAGAGATAGATGAAGAGGAAATTTTAAGCAGCTCAAACAAGTTAAAAAACGATTTAATTATTGTCTCCTCGGCACTACTAATCATAATTGCAATTGTTGAATACTTTGTTCTGCTCAAGGGCGTTTTCTTGCCTCTAAATAAAGTTCACGAGCAACAAGATGAGCTCAAAGAAGCTAACATCAATATGAAACTCCAGCATCAGGAACTAGAGGAGCTAGCCCAATCATTGGAGAGCAGAGTCAAAGAAGAGGTGGCGCAAAACAGGGAAAAAGACCAAAGATTAAACGATGAGCTAAACAGAACCATCAAAGCAAACGAAAAGCAGGCATGGGTCAAAGACGGGCTAACTGCCCTGAATGAGCAACTGACAGGTGATATCAGTGTGGAGGATGTGGCACAGATAGCAATCACACACCTTGGTAATTATCTGCATGCAGGGGTTGGAGTTTTATACAGTTACAGCCATGACAATAAACTATTGACACTTGAGGGGACGTATGCTTACATTCAAACAGACAACTCACGAGATACTCTTGAACTCGGAGAGGGAATTATTGGACAAGTGGCACTCCAAAGGTCGCCAATACTGCTAAAGGGCATAGATGAAAACAACCTAAAAGTCGAAGCTGGAACCATAACTCAAACACCGCTAAACATATATACTTTCCCTCTTATATATCTGGATAAGCTCTACGGCGTTGTAGAGCTTGGTTCAAACGAGCAGTTTAATGAAAAAGAGATAGAGTTTTTCAACGCTTCAAACAGGGTTATAACAACTGCACTCTCAACTGCTATTCAAAACCAAAAAGTAAAAGATTTGCTAAAAGAGACTCAGTTAATAAATACTCAGATGCAAGAGCAACAGCAAAAGCTTGAAGAGGCTAATGCCAATATGGAAGAGCAGCAGCAACAGCTAGAAGAGGCTAATGCCCAGATGGAAGAGCAACACCAACAGCTCGAAGCTCAAAACGACTCCCTCCTTAAATCACAAAACGAGCTGGAGAAAAAAGCAAGAGATTTAACTGCATCTACTAAATATAAATCTGAGTTCTTGGCAAATATGTCTCATGAGCTTAGAACTCCATTAAACTCAATTATTCTACTCTCTGACATGCTTCAAGAAAATAACGCAAATCACCTTGATGAGAACGAAGTTAAAAAAGCACATGTCATAAACAGCAGTGGGAATGACTTACTAAAACTTATAGGTGATGTGCTTGATCTCTCTAAAATCGAAGCGGGTATGATGGAGTTGATTATAGATGAGTTTAATTCAACCGAATTGTGTGACGGATTTCAAGTACAGTTTGAAGAGATAGCAAAACAAAAAAATCTTACCTTTAAAGCCATAGATGATTACAAAGGTCTCATCAAAAATGACAGAGACAGACTGGGACAGGTTCTAAGAAATCTAATCTCAAACTCTCTTAAGTTCACAAAAAAGGGAACGATAACGCTACATGTAGAGAGTGCAGCAGATGAGAAAATAAAGATATCGGTAAGCGATACGGGGATAGGAATACCCAAAGATAAACAGGAGTCTATATTTGAAGCATTCCAACAAGCCGATGGCGGAACAAGTAGAGAGTATGGCGGAACTGGACTTGGACTCTCGATAAGTTTGGAACTTATAAAGATGATGCACGGGGAGATAGTTCTTGATTCCAAAGAGAATGAGGGGAGCACTTTTAGCATTATCATTCCAAATCTTGATAAAAAAGAGAGCGAAAAACCTAAAGAGAAGATAGAGGCAACAGCTTTACATGTAGAGGTAAAAGACGACAGGTCTGCATTGCAAGCAAAAGACAGAGCTTTTCTGATAATAGAGGATGATGAAAACTTTGCTGATATACTAAAAGAGAAGGTAAATTCTCAAGGTGAGTATGCACTCATCGCCCATACGGGAACTAGCGGATTAACTTTGGCAAGGTCATACAATATAAAAGGCATATTGCTGGATTTAGGGCTTCCGGATATAGACGGGATAGACCTTTTAAAAGAGTTTAAAACAGATCCATCTTTAAGAAAAATACCAGTGTTTGTAATCTCGGGTGATCATAGAGTTAAACTCACAAAAGAGTATGGGGCGGAGGGTTATATTCAAAAGCCTATAACCGAGAGTGAAATCACTAGTGTAATACAAGAGATAAAAAACAGTGATGATGAGATTCATGAGTTTATGAGCAGAGTAAATGTTAAGAGTACAACAAACATCAAAGAGAGTATAGACTTAAGTGGCAAAAAAGTGTTGGTAGTTGATGATGACATACGAAACATTTATGTGCTTCTTGAGGCTCTCAGCTCTAAGGGCGCAGATGTTATTACTGCCAATGACGGACAAGAAGCTATAAATACACTCTCAAATAATCTTGATGTTGATATAATTTTGATGGATGTAATGATGCCTGTTATGGATGGGTATGAAGCTGCCAAAGTTATAAAAGAGAATACAAAAACAAAACATATACCTGTGATAGCCGTAACTGCAAAAGCGCTAAGCGAAGATAGACAAAATGCACTTGATGCAGGGTATGACGACTATATAACCAAACCTCTTCAGATGAAAATGTTGATGGAAATTATCAGTGCTTGGGTTGAGAAATAATGATTCATATTTCGCACAGTCAAAATATAAAAAAAATACTTATAGAAAACAGCATAAGTCACCATAATGACATTGTTGAGTTGCATAAAGAGTTGAATAACGAGGATAAAAAGACACTGTTTGAAGTTACTTTTATTGATATTCAATCTATCCCGACTTTAGTCATAAAAGAGTTGTTCAAACTAAAAAATAGAGTTACTATTACAACTACCCAAAGAAGTTTATGGAGCTATCTATCCAAATTTGGTTTAAAAAACAGATGCATAGACTCTATCCAAGATAAAAGATATAAACACTCTAGAGAAAAAATCAAATCTATCGCAATTGGTGGCAGTGCGGGGAGTCTTGAAAAAGTTATGTCCATCATAGAGTCCTTGCCTTATGTTGACATCTCTGTTTTTATTGTTATTCATATTTTACCAAATGAGAAAAGCCACCTTAGCGATATCTTGCAAAACATAACTAAATATAGAGTCTGCGAAGCCACCTCAAACATGCATGTAGAAAAAAACACTATATATATTGCACCTCCTAACAACAACCTGCTTGTAGTGGATGGTTTTATATATCTTGATGATAAGGAAAAACTAAACTTTGCAAGACCCTCCATTGATATAACTTTTAAATCTTTGGTATATGAGTATAAAAGCGCACTTTTGGCAATACTTTTGTGCGGTTACGGAAAAGACGGCAGCTCATCGCTTAAAGAGCTGCATGAAAACAATTCTAAAATTATTATAGAAGACCCAAAAGAGTGTCAAGCAAAAGATATGCTGTTAAATGCTATACAAACAAAAGAGTACACAAAAATATTGCCGCTAAAACATATCAACAATTACCTTAATTCACTTTTGTCAGCAAGCATTGATATTGATGATGAGATTGAACATTTTTTAGAAAATATATTTATTATCTACGGTTATGACTTTAGATATTACGACAGAAAATCATTGGCTAGAAGAATAGAACTGATAATGAGCAACTATTCAATAACTAACTTTAAAGAGTTTGAGTCGTTAGTGCTTGATGACAACAATGTATTTACTAAACTGCTGCAAGCATTTTCAATAAATGTAACAACATTTTTTAGAAACCCTGAAGTGTTTAAACAAATCAGAAAAGATATACTGCCAAATATAGAAGATTTATCATCAATTAGAATTTGGTGTGCCGGATGTTCAAGAGGAGATGAACCATATAGCATTGCAATTATGCTTGATGAGGCAGGACTACTCGACAAAAGCCAAATATATGCAACAGACTTTAATGGCACTATTTTAAATGAAGCTAAAAATGCCCTATTTGCAAAAAGTGAGTTAGACGAATTTACACAAAACTACATTGAGAGTGGTGGCAAAAAGAAGCTCGAAAACTGGTTTAACATAAAAGATGAGTATATAGAGATAAAAGAGCATATAAGAGAGAAGGTTCTCTTTTTCAAACATAATTTAGTATCGGATTCTTCTATTAATGAATTTCATATAATCTTTTGCAGAAATGTTCTTATCTATTTTGACAACAAACTCCAAGAGAGTGTTTTTGACACTATATATGAATCTTTGTATAAAAATGGATATTTAATATTAGGCGAGAGCGAAGTCATTCCTAAAAAACATGACTATACAGCTCTTGCAAATAAAAAAAATAAAGTCTATAAAAGGGGACTTTGATGGTTATTAATATTTTAGCAGTAGATGACATAGAGGCAAATTTGTATTCTCTAGAGAGTCTGTTAACAGAAAACAAACTACATACAAAAAAAATTAATGTCATAAAAGCTTTAAGCGGAGAAGAGGCTTTAAAAATTGTTTTAGTTCAAGATATTGATTTGATTCTTTTAGATATACAAATGCCGGGAATGAACGGATTTGAAACTGCCAAATTTTTAAAGCTAAATCCAAAGACCAAAGATATACCAATTGTATTCTTGACTGCTGCATTTAAATCAGATGAATTTATAAAACAGGGTTACGAAGTTGGAGCAATTGACTACTTTACTAAACCCATTGAGAAGTATCAGTTTTTAAACAGAATAAATTTATATATCAACCTTTTTGAAAAAACAAAAAACTTAGAACAAGCAATTGAATCTATAAAAGAGGAGACTGAAAAAAGCAGGAAGCAGGAAAAACAGCTTATTGAACAGTCACGTCTTGCGAGAATGGGTGAGATGATAAGCATGATAGCTCACCAATGGAGACAGCCACTATCTGCAATCTCCACAACAGCACTGGACATTGAGATGAAAATAGAGCTTGGTATATATGACTTAGAAACGAAAGAAGGAAAAGAAGATTTTATAAACTACTTATTTTTAAAACTTGGTGATATAAGTGATTTTGTACAAAATTTAACATCGACAATAAACGACTTTAGAAACTTCTATAAAACAAATAAACTATCAGTTTCAATAGAGTTGTCAGTAGTTATAGAAAAGGCATTAAATATAATTAAAGCGCTATTAGAGAATGCAAATGTAGAGATAATACAAGAGCATAACTCTAAAGAAAAAATAGAGTTATACGATAGTGAAATGATGCAGGTTATTATAAACATACTGCAAAATGCTCAAGATAATTTTAAAGAAAAACAGATTAAAAATCCTCAAATAAAAATCACGACTAATAAAAACATTATCACAATTGAAGATAACGGTGGCGGGGTACCAGAAGATGTAATTGAAAGAATATTTGACCCATATTTTTCAACTAAAGATGAAAGAAACGGTACAGGGCTTGGTCTTTATATGTCTAAAACAATTGTTGAAAATCACCACAATGGAAAACTACAAGTAGCCAATATAGATGGTGGTGCTTGTTTTACAATTGAGTTGAATTCATGTGTTACAAATATAGATTAATTTTTTTTTCCACTGAAGTGAAATATTATTTTTGAATTGGCAATACTTTTATATAGTAGAGTCTTTTTTTTGTGTGGTCTCCACTTAATTAGAAAAGTAGCTAAAGACTCCCAAAGTGAAACCCACGCTGCAACAGTCAATCCTTCAGCAATAACTGCTGCAACGACACTAGTTTCAACTAATTGACTTTTACTTATCACGACAGAGAACGTTGCGAGTACAAGCCCGATAGAAAACAAAATCATTGATGTTCTAACCATATCATTCATATTTCTTGACTCTAACTCCTGCATATATACAAAAAATTTATTTATGCTGTTTTTGACTCTGAATATAGACTCATCATCTGTCTCCTTTTCAAGGCTGAATTGAATAATAAATTTCTCTTTTTCAATCTCTGTGACACAATCTATAATATAATCAACTAAATCCTGATTTAAATCTTTTTTTAAAAAATGAGCCCTCTTATCAAAATCGTTATATAAATATTCTACTTTTTCCGTAGATACATCGATTAAAATTTCTCCACTCTCAGCACGCTCATAACGTTCAAGAATTTCTTTTTTCATAATGTCACCATAATTTATTTTATATTGAATTATACTTCGTATTGTTTGTTTTTTACTTTACATTTTTATGTTATGCTACTGAAAATTTTATTTCTTACTCAAAGAGGCTATACATGTACTTACACAAAAAGATTAATACGGTTGAGGCAATACCTCAAAAAGCTGGCAAAGGAGTAAGTATGAAAATGCTTCTCTCTTCTGATGAATCACCAAACTTTGCAATGCGTAATTTTACAATCGAAGCTGGCGGTCATATGCCTATGCATACAAATATAATTGAGCATGAACAGTATGTATTGGGTGGACGAGCACTTGTAAAGATTGATGATGAAACATTTGAGGCTGAAGCTGGAGATATTCTGCTAATCCCTGCTGGAGCAGCGCATAGTTATGAGACAATCGGAGATGAAACATACAGTTTTTTATGTCTTGTTCCCAATGGTGAAGATTGTATAAAGATTATTTAGACTTTAGTTTAAAAGTTGCAAAAAAGCGATAAACGACAAGAAATTGTCGTTGTAGTTTAGTCCTCGTCGGTCACTGCGTGACATCGACTGTGGTTCCGCTATTTGTCCTTCGCGAGCTGGTTCTCACTTCGTTCAAACATCAGCTCTTGATTCGAAAGCGATAAACGACAAGAAATTGTCGTTATAGTTTAGTCCTCGTCGGTCACTGCGTGACATCGACTGTGGTTCCGACCCTAAAAACGAGAAGAAATTCTCGTTTTCTTTACGGGTCTCACATCATACCTGGCATTCCCATTTGTGGAGGCATTCCGCCGTTTGTATCTGCTTGGGTCTCTTCTGGAATATCATAAATAGCAGCTTCCGTAGTTAAAAGAAGACTTGAAACTGAAGTAGCATTTATAAGAGCAACACGAGCAACTTTTAGAGGGTCAATAATCCCTGCTTCAAACATATCAACATACTCACCAGTTGCAGCATTGAAACCTATGTTCTCATTCTCTGCACCCTCTACGGCATTAACAACAACACCTGTATCGTAACCTGCATTTTGAGCTATTTGTTTCATTGGAGCTTTTACAGCACGAAGGATAATCTCACAACCAATTTTTTGATCACCTGTTAAATCAAGCTTAACTTTTGCTGCAGCACGAACTAATGCAGCTCCGCCACCTATGATAATACCCTCTTCAACAGCAGCTTTTGTTGCAGAAAGTGCATCGTCAACACGGTCTTTTTTCTCTTTCATTTCAGTTTCAGTTGCAGCACCAACTTTAATAACAGCTACGCCGCCACTGAGTTTTGCTAAACGCTCTTGAAGTTTCTCTTTATCATACTCAGAAGTTGTAGCGTCAAGCTGAACTTTAATTTCAGCTATTCTTGATTTAACAGCCTCTTCAGTTCCTGCACCATTTACGATAACTGTATTGTCTTTGTCTATAATAACACGAGATGCCTGACCTAGAAGTTGAATAGTAGCACTCTCTAGTTTGTGTCCTGTCTCTTCAGCTATTACAACACCGCCTGTAAGAGTTGCAATATCTTGAAGCATTGCTTTTCTTCTGTCGCCAAAACCTGGAGCTTTAACAGCAGAGATATTTAAAACACCACGAAGCTTGTTTACAACTAACGTTGAAAGTGCTTCACCCTCTACATCTTCAGCGATGATTAAAAGTGGACGAGAAGTTTTTTGAACCTGCTCTAAAACTGGAAGCAAATCTTTAAGTGAATTGATTTTGCTATCACAAAGTAGTACCCAAGGATTTTCAATCTCAGCTATCATCTTTTCAGTATTTGTTATAAAGTATGGACTTAAATAACCACGGTCAAACTGCATACCTTCAACTACTTCTAATTCATCAGAGATACCTTTAGCCTCTTCAACAGTGATTACACCATCTTGACCAACTCTATCCATTGCTTCAGCTATCATATCGCCGATTGCACTGTCAGAATTAGCAGAAATAGTTGCAACCTGTGCAATATCTTTTTTTCCATTTACAGTTTTAGATGCTGCTTTTAGGTGTTTAAGAATCTCTTCACAAGCTTTGTCCATACCACGTTTTACTTCAATAGGATTAGCTCCGGCAGTAATATTTCTAAGACCTTCAGAAAAAATTGCATTTGCTAAAACAGTTGCGGTTGTAGTACCATCACCAGCTTCATCAGCAGTATTTGACGCCACTTGTTTTACAAGTTGAGCACCCATGTCTTCAAGTTTATCTTTAAGTTCAATCTCGCGAGCAACTGAAACACCATCTTTAGTGATTATTGGTGCACCGTAACTCTTTTGAATCAAAACATTACGACCACGAGGCCCCATTGTCACCTTTACTGCGTCTGTTAATTTTGCAACACCACGAGCCAATGCATTACGTGCGTTATCTGAAAAAATTATTTCTTTTGCCATTTAATTATTCCTTAATTTTATTTTATAAAATGAAGGGAACCCTTCATTGATTTATAACGGTATCGGAAGCAATTCCGCTACCTACGCTACCGCTTTGGTTTCTTCGGCAGAAGACCCAATATAGTAGTATCTTTTTTAATTTACTTAATTAACCAATTATTCCAAAAATATCTTCTAAATTTAAAACTAAAAACTTATCTGCGCCAAGTGAAACTTCGCTTCCTGCATATTTAGCAAATAAAACAAGATCTCCACACGCTAAGTTAGTAACTTCTTTGCTAACTGCTACAACTTCACCACGAGATGGTTTCTCTTGTGCGTTATCAGGAATAATAATTCCACTCATTGTAGTATTTGCTTCTTCTACTCTTTTTACTAAGACTCTCTCGCCTAATGGTTGAAAATTCATATACATCCTTATATACTTTTTATAAGTGGAATTTTACTTAAATTTTAGTTAATTACCGGTAAATTAGAATGAAAGTGAATAATTAAAATAGTAACTGTTGTGGTTCGCTCCAAATTCGCTATTACTAGCTCCGTTTTGAATTAAAGCACCTATTTTAAATGAGTTGAAATCGTTTAGAGTATATGTAAGACTCGGCGAAATAAAACGTGAGTTTTTCTCATTGAAACTCTCAACATAAGTTAGCGAGGCATCCATGAAAAGTGTAAAACTGTATGCCAGAGAAGTTCCAATGTAAAAGTTTGAATATAGCAAAGTTGAGAGAGCCTCGGAATCAATATTTAGCAAAATTTCTTCATAACTGAATTTTTTAGAACTATATAGAGCTTCAACCACAAGAGTCACCCCATTTTCAAAGCCATAATCTGCCCCGATAATCCCCTCAAACAGCTCCTCTTCCCTCTCTTTTAAGTCTACATGTAGAAGTTTGTTTTTCATATAAGCACCCTCACTTCTAACCTCAACACCCGTATCACCCAAATTTGCCTCTATCTCATAACCTGCCATCTTAATCTTATCGGAGCTAATTAGATTAACCGCTACATCCCCGAACCCTAAAAATGCTTTATATCTTGCCAGATATTTAAGGCTATTATCCTCTTTTTGGCTGATAACAAAGCTTACATGTGACATGTCGCTTATGTGCCTTGTATAGGAGAGTGCCGCCACACCAAAAACCTCATCAGGTTCAAGAGCATACGAGTTTTTAGGGTTAAACAGATTTGTAGGTGTCCATATTCGCCCTACTCCCATAGATATATTTTGCAGACCGACTACCACTCTGTTTTTATTATCTTCATAGCCGCCATACAACCTGTACACCTTTGCATAAAGTGAACCCTCATTTGTCTTTGTTTTAAGCGGAGTATCTGATTTAACATGCTTTATATATTCAAATGTGTTGGAGTTAATAAACTCATCTCCAAGGTAGTTAACCCCATCAGCAATGAGAGTACTAAAAAAGCCACTCTCTATATAATCACCTCGAAACCGCAACCTGTTATAGTTGTACATGTAGGTTTCATCTTCATTTGCAAATATAGAGCCCTGAGAGATTGTAAAGTTACTATTGCTAATCTTATACTCAAAATCTGCGTATGCTACATGTAGCAGCAAAACTACAATTAACAAAAGTTTTTTAGCCATCTACAATCGCACCATCATTTAGTTTTATAACTCGTCGCACTCTCTCGAGTATAAGCTCATCATGTGAGGCAAAAAGTATGCTCACACCCTCTTTTTCATTAAGCTCTTTCATCATATCCATAAGTTTTTGCGAGTTTTTAGAGTCAAGGTTTGCGGTCGGCTCATCTGCCAAAATAATCTTAGGTTTTGCTGCCACCGCCCTAGCAACTGCAACTCTTTGTTGTTGTCCTCCGCTTAGTGCATTTGGAAGTGATTTAAGCTTATTATCTATCTCTAACATTGTGGCAACTTCGATTACTCTTCTTTTTATCTCCTCATCGCTGAAACCGCGAAGCTTCATAACAAAACCTATATTTTGCTCAACATTTAGAACCGGCACTAGATTGTACGCTTGAAACACGAAACCGAGTTCATTTAGTCTTAGTGTTGTTCTATCTTCTTCATTAAGTGAACCTATCTCTTTGTCATCAAGATATATCTCTCCACTATCAATACTGTCAAGAGCCCCTATTGCATTTAAAAGTGTTGTTTTTCCACAACCTGACGGACCACTAAAAAGAGTAAACTCCCCATCTTCTATAGTTAGGTTTATATCACTAAGTGCATGAACTTCTCTCTCTTCACCCTTATAAAAATACTTATTTACATTTTGCAGTTTAATCATATCTGAGCCTTTATAACTTCGATTGGATTTAGTTTTTTTATTTTTCTCAGCGGAATAAGTACACTTAAGAGTGATGCTGCTATTATCGCCCCAAAGGTTGTAGTGAAATATGAGAGTTTTATTGTTCCGAGTATTACCGCTTCATAACCCCACATCTCTAAAGCATCCGAAAAAGAGCTTAAGTCCAGTCCGTAATCTCTTAAATAGATAAGCAATATTGCGCCTAAAAAAGCACCTCCCAAATACCCAAGAAGTCCGACCACTATAGCCTCTAAAAATATCTGCAGTCGTATATATTTGTAATGCATCCCTATCCCCATCATAATGCCAAACTCACGAATCCTGTCTAAGACAGATACATACATAACACCAAAAATCCCGATAAATACAACACTCATGACAATTGAAAAAGTTATGGAGTTAAATATAACCATCATATCCTCCATCTGTTTTATCATCGGTTGGAGTTCTAAAAAACTTTTAACATCCAAGTGTGAATATTTTTCTTTTAAAGTGCCGTAGAGTTTTTTATTTTTACTTTTAACAGAAATCTGAGTAGCCTCTTTTGAAGTTGTTCCTAAAAATTTATAGAGTTGCTTTATATCTATGAAAATACCGCTACTGTCAATTGAAATATTTGTTGTCTGAACAATCGCTCTAACATAAAGTGCTATGTAATTTATCTCCCCAGAGCTATCTTGCGTTGAGAAGATGACTTTTGAACCAATACTGACTTTTAATATTTTTGCCAGCTCTATTCCTATCACTGCGCCACGTTTTTGCAGATTAATATTGCCCTCTTTTAAAAACTCACTAAACGCTCCGAATTTCTCCTCTTCTTCCAAATCTATGCCTATAACAGAGGCAAAGGATGATTTTCTGGCCGTTGAGAGAAGCCCATCTGCTCTAAGCCTAAGAACTACCGCCTCAACACCATCTATCTTTTGAATATCCTCTTTTATCTTATCTGCATTTTCAACTCTGTATTTTATATCTTTTTCGATTCTGTAATCTTTTGCATAGATGCTTACATCTCCGCTCTCGCTTCTTTTGTTCTTATCTATCATGCTGACAACCATTCCGTCATAGAGACCTTGAATACCAAGCATCATACTCATGCTGATGGCAATCATAATTATTACAAGAAGCGTTCTAGCCGGTCTCAAAAATGAGTTTTTCCAAGCCATTTTAAGGATTAGTTTATACATGTCTTGTCGCCTCAATCGGTTCAAATGAGTTTATGTACATGTAGGGGTATAAAATGCTCAAAAAGTTAAGTATATATATGACTCCTATATTCCAAGATATAGTAAACATATTGAAGTCAAACGGTATCTCATCTGAAACTATCCCGTAATCCTTGTACATCTCGGCAATCCCCTCGATAACAACAGGGTTTAATTCAAAATAGTAGCAGATATAACCAGCTATGGGTACGGCTAGGATGATGGCAACGCTGGAAAGTATTAATATCTCATAAAAGAGCAATAAAAATATATTTGATTTTGATAACCCTATGCATCTAAGAACCCCAAACTCTTTTATGCGCGAACTAACATTTACAAAGCCGTAAATCATAATCACAAAAAATATTACGACAAGAAAAAGTGACAAAGAGATATACCCAAAGACACTGTCAACTTCCATAGCCTCAACCATTGTCTTCATAAGAGTTTTCCATGTAAGAGACTCAAGGTTTTCATCATTTAAAACATTTAATATCTCACTGTTTACAGCATCTATATCATCAAGATTTTTCAACTTAATTGTTATATATGAAGCTTTGTTCTGCGCATACATAAGCTTGTCAAAATAGCTTCTGGCTATAAAAGAAGAACTCCCGTCAAACTCAAATGAACCTGTTTTAAAAACCCCGCAGAGTTTAAAGATATCTGCAGCAAAGGAATCATCACTTGCACCCCCGATAAAGCTAACTTCATCACCTACATGTAGGCGAAGTTTTTTAACCAACTCTGTACCCATATATAGACAGTTTCCTGAGTTTTCACTCAAAAACTCACCCTCTCTTAGAGCTGAGTATAATGAACTTAAGACTATCTCTTTTGATGGTTCCACACCCCCTATCATAGAAGCTGCCGAGTACTCTTTGCTTGATAGCAGACCGTAAGTCTCATATCTCGTACTAAATATCTCAATGGCCTCTATTTTTGAGAGTTTGTCGGTGATGTTTTTGGCATCTTGTATAAGATACTCATTACCACCGATATCTCGATAATCTTTATGGTATATCTCAATTGCACCAGTATATATTTTAAGTGAGTTTTCAAGCATAGAGTTGTGGGAGCCATCTTGCCATGATACAAAGACTACAAAAAGCATAGCAGATACAAAAGTCAAAACGGCTGTCGTTATGGAACGACCCTTGTAAAAAATAATATTTTTGAGCGCTAAGTTAAACATTACCTAGAGAATCTCTTCAACGCACTTTTTTTAAAATACTGCTCAGAAATATCCATATCATATTTTACATTATCAAGAGTTATCTCTGTATAGTTGTCTGTTTTATCTACTGATTGAACGCGCCAATATGTAGGGAGATAATACTCTCCATACTTTTTAATATCCTTATAAATAAATACTCTTACTTCTTCTATATTCTCATCATAAAATATATCTTTTTTAGAGGTATAGGTTGAAGTGTCTATCTGAGATACAATCTTTCCCCATACTACTGCAGCATCTTCTTTTGGTATAAGTTCCATAGTCACGATATTGCCATCTTTTTTAATTATCTTAGGGTTATAATCATCTACAATAGAGCTTTGCTTAACCATATCATCGTTAGTTATATCGCTTCCCATCCACTTTTGAAGCATCATGGATGGTGGAATTTTTATAGTTCTCTCTATTTTAGGAACATACTGCCACATCTGATTGTCAAGACTTAAAAAAGTAATCCCTTTGTCTTTTGGCGGATACAAAACTTTAACAAAACTTTTTTTACTACCCTGCGACCAAGTCTCCATCTGCATATTTCTCTCATGTAATAAAGAGACCACTTTCATGTTTATTTTCATATAAATATTTTTACCGCGAATATTATTGTCAACCTTTTGCATAATCTCATGTGCTTCATCAGCAACTAACAAAATAGCAAAAGCAAAGAATAGTAAAAATGTTTTTTTCATTCTGTCTTACCTATATCCTCTCTGGTTGCCCAACTCAACACCTTGATCTTTTAGATACATTTCATGATATGGTCCAACAGGTATCGTAGAAAGCAATCTATAGTTTGCGACATGTGCATACTTAACATAATCTGCGGAAGCGGTATTTACAGCTGCAATCACTACCTTTGCGATTAGGCCTGCAAGTCCATTTCCTGTATCTCCTCCGCCTAGGTCAACTGTTACTGTTCCAGTATGTTTCCATAATTGCTGTGATGTTTTTGTTGATACAATTTCTGCTTCAATGCTAACTGTCAGGCTTGAAGCAAGCACCATATATGAGACATCCCATTTTTTTATACGTGTATATAAAACTGCATCAGCACCAAAATATTCATAGAACTTGCCAAGAGGCATCTTGTAAAGTTCCTCTGTATCATAAACTCCCTCTTGCTTCATAATATCGCTAACCATTTCTACTGGAAATACATAATATCCTGAGAGAGCCAAAGGAACCTCAACGGTTGTCATATAATAGTCTTTTGCCTGAGCATCACTACTTTCATTCATTGGAGGAAGCGCTAAAATAGAGCGCGGTAACTCCTCATACATATTCGGATATGCATTCGCCTTTGTTATCTGTTTTTGTGCACAACCTGAAATCAACAATGTGATTAAAACAAATATTGCCATCTTAAAAAATTTCATGCTACTCATTTTAATTTACCCTCCACAAGTTCGACTTTTTTAATCATACGGTCCATAAAACGTGCTGATTCAGGGTAAACTGACTTCTCTTTTTTAAAATTTGAAATTGCTCCATTGGGATTGCCGCTCTTTAGATACATGTAGCCTAAATTGGCATACATCCCTGGAGGTACACGGCCAGATATACTCTCACCGGCTTTTTCTATTGCTTGTTCCATAGACTGCTGAAGCTTCAATGTTGATTCATCGCTCATATTTTTTTTGTTTGCATAATAGCTGTCGCTGTAGTCCCCATAATTGTAAAGAACTTTTGGCTGAGCACAACCAACCATGCTAAAAGCTACAGCTATTGAAAACAATACTTTTATCTTATTTGAGATTCTCATTACTCTATTCCAATCTCTTTGGCAATGTTGTCACCAACATATATTTCACGATTAACAATAAGATTGCCATCTCTATATATCCGCACGGTGTGTTTGCCCGGTTTTATCTTGTATTGATTATCTCTACCAGATTTCACTATAAAGCCTTTTGAATCATCCACAAATACTGTTACCCCTGAAGTATCACCAGAAAAATACAAAAATGATTTTTTATCACCCGCTGAAACGCCCTCTTTGTAGCCACATCCCGAAAAATACAAGCTTAACAACAGTACAAGACTAATTAAAAAATATCGCATTATTTATCCTTTTTAACTTCAATATAAAGTCCCGAGAACTCTTTTTTTACAGTATATTCATTCAGATTGCCACTCGTTACGGTTGCCAATGAAACTTCTGTATCTGGAGTGTCACCAATAGTATTTATAATTTCAATTGTTGCTATGTTTTTTCCTGGAAGTGTAACCATTGTGTTTGTCTGAGGATTTTTGATTTTTTTGCCCTCTTTGATTACATTAAAATTATCTCCGACTTTAATATTTTGACTTTTCCCGCCGGAAGTTATTAGGTTACCATCTTCATACCCAAGAATATACCCGCGCCATGGTTTGTCTAACATGTTCTCTATAATGTTGGATGCCAAGTTTGAGATAGCAGCATCTATAGCCTTGTCATTTAACTGACCATCGTATGCACTCTTTGCACCAACACCCATTATACTTCCGGCTTCACTATATGCGCTTCCTTTTCCTTCCTCGGAATAGATAATTTGTCCAGTACTAACATCTACAATACGGATATGAACTTTGGCAAAAGCTTCTTGTTTTTTTACTCTGCTGAAAATGCCGACATCACTCACCTCTTTTCTGCCAAATTCAGTAATAGAGCCTAAAATGAGATAATCAGCAGAATTTTTTAATGAAGAAGATCCCTCCATTTCAAGCTCTTTTTGAATTTTCGATAAATCTGCACGTTCAAGCATAATAAATTTACCTGTTTCAAAAAGCTTTGAAGATAAAATATCCATAGCCTGCTTTCCTATACGATCGTTATTTTCATCAATAAAAAAACTTTGTCCATACCTCGTTTCATTCGAAAAGCGCCCTATGGCTACTTTTCTCTTTAAACCACTTGGCTCATCCGCTTTTTTCTCCTTAATACTCTTGCTAACCTCAGGTATCTCACTAGTGGGTGTTTCATGTGTTTTTGTATGTTGCATAGTTGCACAGCCAGTGAATATAAGCGTTAGACCAAAGAAAATAAACAGTTTTTTGAAAGTCATATAAACTCCTTTTAAAATAATTATATAAACATAATATAATAATTAAACTTAAATCACACATGACATCTCACTTCATAATAAAAAACTATAGTTATCAACCAATAAAAGGAAAGTAAAAGCTTTGGATGGTTATAATTCCATCCTCTTAAAGATGTCAGGGTAGCTCAGCTGGTTAGAGCACTGGTCTCATAAGCCGGGGGTCGGGGGTTCGAGTCCCCCCTCTGACACCATTTTTTAAGAGAACTTTTTACATTCCGGATTAGCTCAGCGGTAGAGTAGGTGACTGTTAATCACTTGGTCACTGGTTCGAATCCAGTATCCGGAGCCATTACTTTTTAAACCCCTAAATACCGTACTTTCCAACTGAATTATTTACTTACTGTGCCCATAATGTGCCCAAACGTTCCCACTATATATTTCCTAAAAAAGAAGCTCTTGTAATATTCTCTCTTTTTCTATATTTAGCATACATTTGCAGAGTCATTGAAGCATCAGCGTGACCAAGCATATTACTAACCCAAAGTATATCTTCACTATTTTCTATCATTACAGTAGCAAACGTGTGTCTCATCTGATATATTGTTCTATATTCAATGTTACATTCCTTGAGTAAGTTCTTCCACTTTGAATCTCTAATGCGTTTGATGTCATAATAATGTTCATCATACTTATTTAAAAATACATAGCTTTTATGTTTTGAAGTCAAGTTATACTGCTCTTGTAGATATGGAAGTAAATTGTCTAATATGTCTATAGTTCTGATTGAGTTCTTAGTCTTAGGAGTAGATATCTCTCCCATCTTAATAGCTCTCTTAATATGAATCTCTTTGTTTAGCAAATCCACATCATCCCATTTTAGACCTATCATCTCTCCACTTCTTAAACCAGTAAAGAAACCAAGAGCAGTAAAAGCTTTCATCTCATCTTTTGCAGTTGAGATAATTAACTTCATTTCCTCTAATGAGAATGACTTAACATCTATCTTGTCTAGCTTAGGAGTTTTAATTCTAGATATTGGATTTTTATCTATTATCTCATCTCTCATAGCATCTTCAAATATAGTGTTAAATGTAGCTCTTATGTTTCTTACTCGTCTAGGCTTTAAAGTATCAAGTAACTTGTTCTGCCATAGCTGTATATCTGAGGGTTTTATAATATTTAATCTTTTATTACCAAATGTCGGATAGATATGAAGTCTAAGAGAAGTCTCATAGTCATAGGTAGTTGTAGGCTTTCTCGTTTTAGAGTGAAGCTCTAAACTAATCTTTGCATATTCATTAACAGTTGGTATTTTAGATTTTTCAGTTTCAAAGAACTTTCCTGAGTTTAGCTTATAGATAAGCTCAGGAATTATATTGTTAGTAGCAAGTTTACGGTTAGCCTTAGTATCATCAAGATTTAGAGTTCTTTTATATCTAGTTGATTGATGATAAAACGTTATCCACAATTTGCCGTTGCGATTGAACAGTTTCATTGGATTCCTTTTCGACCATCCAAGAATCTATTGCAACTCTATCAAACAGTATTTTACCACTCTTTTTAAAAAAGTGTATGCCCTCTATAAAATACTCATCTTTTAACTTATAGATTCTATCGTTTGAATAACTGAGATATTCAGCCAACTCACGTACACTTAACCATCTTTTTGTGAAGCTGTTCTCTAGATTAGAATTTAGCTTTTGGATTAACTCAAACATTTTAGGAAGTAGTTTTAAACTTTCAAATTCTATGTTCATCGCCCTACTCCTAAAACGGCATCTTAAAGAGTCCACGCTTAGTAAGCTCATCAAGTAGTTCATGATATTTAGTCAGTAGTTCATCATATTGAGAATCGTTTGGCATAACGCCTTGCATCTCTTTTGAGAGTCTCTTTTCAAACGCAATCAGTCCATCATTAGAGTATGTTTTTAAATCCTCTTCAAATGTCTGTTTCTCTTTTACATAGACATCATGTACTTTTATGATGTCTTTTCTTAGTTGGTAAGTTTCTTTTGCATCTTGGAGTAGCTCATAAAAATATAAAAGAGTTGGAGAGTTATCATGAATTAAAAGTCTCATTATTTGTCTCTTGATTGGTTTACGAGCATCTTCAAGAGAGTATCTGTAAGATATCTTTTCAATCTTCTCCATAGGCGTAGTTATCTGCATAAACTCTTTATTATCATAGTGAGTTGAGATATATTCCCATACTGGTAGTATCTCTGCTCTGTTACGATTGGATGAATTAATTTGAGCATCTGTAAGTGATGATATATTTATGAGTTTTATAAACTTACATCCAAGCTCAAACAAGCTCTGTGAACGATTCAATGCGTCTTCTATAGTATCTATCCCATACTCTTTTAAAAACTCTCTGTGCATCTCAAACTCAACGTTAAATATAGGTTTGTTTATATCCAATCCATTAACTCCAAAGTAGTTATGCATAATCTCTTTTTTTATCTCTGATGCATTTTCTAGTTCTTTTAGTTTGTTGTAGATTCTAAGCAAAAAAGGTTTTTTACCAACATAGTACGTCTCTAACTCATATCCAGTTGAACGCTCCCCAATATTTGCAGAGTGATTTTTCTTTTTAGATAGTATCATCTCTTTTTTTAGATAGTTGAAATTATGTTGCAGGAACATATTTACATCTATCCTTGTTACTGGAAAATAGTTAGGTTTTAATAGAGCACCTTTTAACAGTTGAGTGTTTATGTATTCAACAAGTGACTTTAAACCCAATGTATATATTCCAATGGCATTTAATTGAACTCTGATGTTGTGAATGTTCTGAGCTTTTTCTGAGTCTTTAAATCCAACTCTAAAGAATTCATGGTTAAACCATAAAAAGCCATCTCTACCCATTCCACTATATTTTACATCTATGTTGTTGATAGTAATGATTATGTCATTATCTGCATAAGCATAGTTAAGAGCTGTGAATTCTGTTTTTTTATCTTCTATTTGCTCTATGATATTTTCATAAAACGCATCATATTTGCCACCGCTTTGAGCGAAATAATACAGAGCATCTGTACCGCTGATATGAGGTATATTTTTTATCTTATTATTTTCCATTGTATATTTCCTATCAAGTGCCTTGCACTCTTACTTTGAAGAACATTTGTATATATTCTTTATGACTTACGTCAGGGGGTGTTACTAGAACCCCCTTTGCAATTAGAATTGATATATTTTAGGCATAGCTATAGCCTTGTAGTTTTATCAATCAACAGTATTCTTAGTGTTTGTGTGATTGGTAACGGCTTTTAATCTCTGTCTCTAGATGCTCAGGCGCTTCTAGCCGACATAGATTACAGCTCGTTACAAACTCAGACTCTTTCAAAGACTCTGAGCTTTATTGTGTTAGATTCCGAAGAAAGTTATGTTTTGTCCAAAGTATCCAACATCTACTTCAATAGTTTTACCTATTGAGTCTTTGTGTTTTAGAAATACTTCATCTTTGACACTTATGTCGATAAGCTCTTGCTTTACAGAACCATTTTTAGTTGGCTTTTTTATTAAAAGCTGTAGCTTTGAGCGTGAAGGAGTTGTTGCTCCAGTCTCTTTGTTTGTGTACTCGTCTGTTTTGAATGTGTTCAGTAACACAGCACTTAGTTTTAACATTTTTTTGTCTCCTATGACATTTGTTTTTGGAGACTAGCTAGTCATTTTTGGTTATTCGTAATTACAAGGCGTAGTTTATAGGAATGCCATTTTTTTTGTCAGTTATTAACGGGGAGATAAGGAAGTTTGTAAAGTTTAACTTTTACTTAAAGATTTTAAAGCGTTTGTAAATGACTTTAAGAAGTGTTCTGTAAATTCTATTTCTTCTTCGGAACGGTTTATTTTCAATCTTTTATCAGTAAACTCATGGAGTCTAAATCCATTAAAAATTGACCGTTCTCTTATTGGTTGTTTAGCTTTTTCTAATGGAACTATAGGTTCTTTTATATGTCTTAAACTTGGAAATAAATAATATGAAGATAATCTAGCCACTTCTAAAGCTTTCTCTATTGGTACACTTTGATGTGATGAATGCTTATATATGCCAATTACATATGCGTACCAGCTATTATAAATATCAGCTTTTGATATGTACATATCACTGTTAACATATGGTTTCATTTTGCCAATTGCATTTATTTCAAAATGTTTGTCTTCATGTTTTGAAATTTCTGCACAATAATGTATGCTTCTCGCCATCATTCTAGTATTATCACAATATTCTTTTACAACTTCCATTTGAAGTTCGGACTCTTTGCTATCAATACTTGGGTGCATCATATCAACTTCAAATTTAGGTTTTAAAAATTTAACTCTATCATTTACGGTTTTTCCACGATTAGTAGCTATATCAATATTTTTATCACCACTCTTTGCTTTCTCTATTGCTACACGAGTTTCAAAGAGTTCATAATGTTGCCAACCGAAATGAGATAAATTTATATATGAAGAAAGATATTTTTCGTCATCAATTACAGTCACTTGGTCATATTTCAACATATCATATATATAATAAATCAAATCTAAATGTAGTTTGTCTTCTATATCATTACTAGTTGATAATTCTTCTATCATCTCATCATAAGTATTGTGCCAAACTTCAATAGCTTCCTCTTCATTAATAAAACCACGAGTGTGTATATTGTGTTTTTTTCGTTGATGTATAGATTGAAATATCTTTTCCATATAACTTTGCAACAGATAAAATGGCATGGTGGGGTGAAGGTTGTGTATAGTAGTTTTAAGTGCAACTAGGATTAAAGCATCCCAATTTTTCTTTGGAAGAGTTAGAGCGATAGTCTTAAAAAAGTCAGTTGTTAATTTTTGATTAACATCTAATAGTTCATACAAAAGCGTTATAGGTCTTATTAATAATGACTATATTTCATTGGACAATAAAATATCAATTCGTTTTAGAACCATTAAAAATGACATACTAAACATTGTTATCAGATAAATAACAATAAGAGAAACTATTCCATTTAATGTAATTTTATATTGAAGAATATCAAATAATTCCATATCTTTATGATCTATAAAAATAACAAAGAACAGTAAACTAATTACAATTCCAACAGAAAGGAGTACGGTAAAAGATATATTAGTGAATGTCTCTTTAAGTAATTTAACTTTAAGTCTTCTTGTTTCTGTAGATTGATCATTTTCTTTAACTGTTTTACTTATAATGTCGAACAAAATAAACAGCATATTGAATAATAATGCAGAAAAAATTGAGAATGCTGTTAGAAAAATATTTGAATTCTCCTTGCCGAGAGAAAAACCACTATACAACACCAAAATACTAATAATCAATGGAATTATTATAAAAACTGTAATATCTTTTTTTATAATTTTTCCACTTCTAGCATCAACAAAGGTCTTAAAATTATTTTTTACAATATCTAAAATATTCATTTTTACAAACATTTAATTAATCCCAAATCATATCAGATAAATTAGTAGATATACTTGCTGATACCAATCTTAAACTATCAATAGTTGGATGACCATTTGCACCAAGCACAACATCATTAGTAACATCGTAACTATGTCTAACTTTTCTTGCATTAACTAAATCAACCGTTTTTGTTTTGCCATCTCTACGTAGTTCCACCTTAACATTATCATAGTTAACTGTAGGAGCTCCTACAAGAGTAGATAATTGAGTAATCATAGTTGGATAATCACTTGGGTCAGTTGTGGAAAATAAATCACTTACTGGTCTTTGTAATTGTTGGGCAAAGGTTCTGTTCCTTTTAATAGCAACACTAAATTCAGCGTCATATGCATGTATATTATCTTGACTATACATATCCGCTATATCTGAGTATGTACTTTTAATAAATCTTATACGCTTTACTTCACTAGTTGCGAAGTAACTCCCTATTATCTCTGGAAACACTAAAGGGTCTATATGTAACATGTACTTATCTCGTGGAAATATAGTATTAATATGTTCCTGTAAATAAGTTTCTAGTATCGTACGAATACCAAAAATTTTAAATCTTTGTAAAAAAAGCAATGCATTCTCACTACCAGTGCCAGTTTGTAGGTAAAAATAAAAGGGTAATAATTCTGCTTCTTGAATTGTACGCGTAGTAGAACTACTACTAACAGTATGATGTAGTTCGCTTTCATAACCATATTCACCAACTTTAAAAATACCATCAATCGAATTTGTCATAATATTTTTAGAACCAGCCTTGATTGCTTTCTTCTCATCAACGTCTACATTTGCATTAACTAGAATTTCATCATGAAATGTCTCAAATATTGACACTAAAGAAAAAAGACCAGTATTTACATTTTCATACCGACGAATTTCGGTGTTAAAAAGCTTTATTATATATGGAGAAAGTGTAATCATAAATTATATATCCATTTTTTTAAAATTATTTGTTTCTAAAACTATCTTTATATTATGGTAATTCTGCTAGTTTTGTAAACTTAACCGCAATCTGACGAGATGTATCTTCCTGAAGGTGTCCAATTAGAATAGTGTTACCAAAACCATTACTTATATCCTGTTCTTGAAATAAAATTGTAATATTAGTTAATGGGTGAAAAATATTTGGAAGACTACTATTATGCTTATTAACATCAATTTTTGCTGTAAATTTATGATGCACACTACTATACTCACCTAAATAATAATAAGCACTATCCCCACCAAATATACGCCCTGTTTCAAACACTACAACACCAGAACCCGCATTTTGAACATTCTGAAACTCCACTAACCATAAACCCTCTATCATAAATAACACCTTTATTTAATATAAGTCATTATACAACAAATTTTAATTTAATATACTTTTTTCAAATAAAGATGTTAGTATCATACTAATAAAAGTGGACGTAGTCTTTTGTGTATTTAAAAATGTAGCAAAAAAAAGGAATTCCTAAATGATTGAAATCATAGAATATAATAAAGAACTTTTTTTTCTAAACATCAAGTTTAATGACAAAAAATATGATATAAAAGGTCTAACATCAATTAAAAAACTTTTCATTAAAGAGTCATATATAGATATTAAAAAAGTTAGAGTATATAATGAAGATAGAACGAGATTAACACCTACAGAAGTAACTGCTTTACAATTTCTCATCTATATGGATAACACACATGATGAAGCATATGATATTATAATTAAGCCATATTTAGCACATTGGATTTAACATTATATATCTTAAATTTTTGTGCCCAAACTGTGCCTAAGAATGACTAATTATAAAGAAGATGTAAGATTTTGATAGAGCTACAAAGTCCTTGTTTATAGTCTTTTGTAGTTTTTATTATGTTGATTTAGAATTTCCAGTATCCGGAGCCATACTTCTTATAACCCATTATACACGGACTCTCCAACTGATTTATTTACTTACTGTGTCCATATTGTGTCCACTATATTTCACCTAAAAAAGCTCTTTTAATATTCTCTCTTTTTCTGTATTTATCGTACATTTGCAGAGTCATTCGCCAATTCAAGTAGTAAGTGCAACACCTAGTTAAAATAAAAGAAAAAATTATCATCCCCTGAAAACGGCACTTTAGCAGTTGTTTTTGGAATACGCATAGACAAAAACACATATTTGTTGACATATTGTTTATTATTCAGATAGAATGTCGGCAATGAAAGATGATTTCAGTTACATCTTTAGATTGCTTTATATTGATGACTCCTAGTTAACAGTAAAATTCACCTAAAAAGAAACTTTATATTAGATTTTCAACCACCATAGAAATATGGTGTATTAAAACACAAAGGATTTACAATGGCAGCATTAGTAGATGGTACAGTTAAATGGTTCAATAGTGACAAAGGTTTCGGATTTATAGAGCAAGCAAATGGTGGTAAAGATGTATTCGTACACTTCCGTCAAATTAACAACACTGGTCACGGTCGTGTTTCACTAAACGAAGGTCAACAAGTTACTTTCGAAATTGGTGAAGGCGAAAAAGGCCCTCAAGCAGAAAACGTTACAGGTCTGTAATCTTTCTTCTTTGAGCGGTTTTTCCGCTCAAAACAACATAAACATCACTTCTTAAAACCCCTAAAAAAATCAACTTTAAAACTACTTTTTTTTTATATGAAATAATTTAGCATATTAAGCTACAATTTTATTTTACTAAAGGAAATAATAATGAAAACAACAAAACATGCTCTTTTTTTATCTCTATTTTTTCTATATTCTGTTGGTTTACACGCACAATCAGATTCACAAAACGTAGAATACTTAGGTTTATTTACTCCAGAACAAACAACCTTTATAGTCGGTAGTGGTGCTAATGCTCTTGAAATAAAAAGAACAATGACATCCTGCGGAAAGAACAAAGGGTTTTTTCAACCATATGTTCCAGCTAAGGGTATAAACCCCGTTACTGAAGCAGAGATGTTAAATGCGCTAAATGACAAAGAAGCGGTTATTGTCGATATGCGTATGGAAAATTGGTATGAAGATGAAACTATACCAACAGCTATCAACATACCTTATTCGGAGATAGAAGTTCGACTAGATGAATTAGGATGTAAGCAAAAAGGGGATAATTGGGACTGCTCCAAAGCTATGAAAGTATATGGTTTTTGCAATGGCCCGGTATGTGCACAATCGCCTACTGGAATGAGGGCTATGATTAGAAATGGTTTCCCTGCGGAAAAAATTTATTATTACCGTGGAGGGATGCTTGACTGGGCCGCACTTGGATTAACTACAGTTAAAGGTAAATTTTAACTAAGTTACTTAGGAAACTTTGCCGGATGAGTATAAACCCAGTCCATATTTTCAACAGGGGTATGACATGATATGCACACTTGCATCCCTTTTTCAAAAGGTTTCTGTTCCAACCCAACCCATCTCGCCCAGCCCCAACCATAACTTTCTTTAAATTTTTCAGAATTCTTAAACATAAACTCTGCGTGTACAAATTCATCTGGCACAGTTGCGCTCTTCCAATCTTTGAGCTCAGTATCTTTCCATACAACTTTTCCAAGAATCGCACCATTTGGCCATGGATTTGTTTTACCGCTTCTTGCAGCTTCAACTGCAATGTTGTTGCCTAAAATTACACGAGAAGTATTATTGTCAGTCCTGTGAGACACAGCTATAGTTGACCAGTTTTGCCAACCCATTGGATAGTCAATTCCATGTGATGAAGCTACTTTTTTGTCTGTAGCATAACTGTTTGTTGCAACTGCAATAAGTATTATAGAAATAAATTTGGATGATACCTTCATTGTTTACCTTTTTTTGTGATTAAATCAATTTATTACTTTTGAGAATCTTTATTAAAGAATCGGCTATCATCTCGTAGCCCTTTTCATTTGGATGTATGTTATCACTTTTCAAAGATGCTTTTGATTCAATGTAAGAGATCATATTCTCTTCATACATAACACCTGTTTGTTCAGCTACATCATTATACACTGAAAGTGTTTTAAATCCTAGCAGACCAAAGTCAGCTACTCCAACCAATAAAACCTCAGAACCACTCTCTTTAATAAGATTTATCATTTTCAGTAGATTCATCTTAAGTTGCTCATGTGAACGTTTTCGTAAAATATCATTACCTCCATGACAAAGAATCACTAAATTAGGTTTTAGCTTTAAAAGAGAAGGGAGGCGAAGTAAACCCTCTGACGACTCTTCGCCGGAAACACCGGCATTTATTACATGTAAGCCTGTTTTATTCTCTAATTGCGATGGGTAACTGAACTTTTTATCCACACCATAACCATATGTGAGGCTGTCTCCAAATGCAATGACAACAGCATCATCTTTTAATGTCTGATAAGATATGTTATTTGCACTCTCTTTAAAAACTATTGATATTGATAAAGAAATTAGAATTACTAAGGTTGCAAGAAATTTAATTTTACTCATTTTTATAATAGTTTAACTCCTAAACTATAAACATCCATTTTGCAATGATAACTATAAAAAATCCTAAGACTAAAACTAGTTTATGAAAGTGCTTCTGCATAAAAGCAGGTTTTTTTCGTCCTGTAAATTTTGTAAAAAGGTTATAAAGTACACCGGCGACAATAATTGACGCTAAAGCTATTTTAATAACAAACAGCTTTTGTAAGTCTGTCTCAAAAAAACCTGCATTCGAGTTTATGTATTTTGACATCATCATACCTCCCGTTAAAACAAGGAACAATAGGGTTATAGGAAATATTTTAAAACTTTTTGCACCTAATGTGTCGTTTATCCTTTTGTCTGTATCAGCTCTAAATTTATTTTTTAAAGCTGAAATAATTGCTACATCAGTGAATACATATCCTAAAAAAATAATTGCTAAAATCAGATGTATTATATTTGCGTATGGGTAGATTGCTTCCACGAAGACTCCTGAGTAAATTTAGAATGATTATACATCAATAGTATAAAGCTTATATAAGTATTTCACTCCATCCAAAAGAGTTAAATATAGATTTACATGTAGAGTCCAGCGGCGCTTTAATAGTTAAGAGTTCATTTGTGTACGGATGTTTTATTTTCAGCTCACTTGCATGAAGCAGAAGTCTATGACAATCATAGGTTTCTCGTATAAAAATGTTATGCTCGCCTCTTCCATACTTCGTATCTCCTAAAATATGATGAGAGATATGCTTCATGTGGCGGCGAAGCTGATGCTTTCTGCCTGTTTTAGGGAGAAGTTTTACAAGAGAGTAGCGAGTTTTGTCATATATGCCGACCGAAAACGGAACTTCAACAGTTGCTAATCTAATGTACTCTGTTTGTGCCTCTTGAGCTTCTTTATCTTTGTTGGCATTTTTATCTGCTATTTTGTCAAGTTTCTCCACTAAAGCGTGATCTATAAAACCGCTTTGTTCTGTATAGCCACGGACAACTGCTAAATAAGTTTTTTCAGTCTCTCTTTGTCTAAACTGCTCACTCATAAGTTTTGCACTCTCCTTATCAAGCGTAAAAAGCAAGACTCCGGAGGTTGGTTTGTCTAAACGGTGAACAGGATAGACATATTGACCTATCTGGTCACGAAGTTGCTGGATAGCAAATTCAGTCTCATGTCTGTCAATCGGAGAACGATGAACTAAAAGCCCTGATGGCTTGTTTATAGCCACCAAGTATTCATCTTTGTAAAGAATCTCTAACAAAATTTATTAATCACGCTTAGTTGTTTTTCTTTTTTTATTGGTTGTTTTTACAACTTTTGCAGTTTTTACTGATTTGGCAGTAACTTTTTGAGCAACTTTTTTAGTTGGTCTTTTTTTCTCTGCTTTTTTATGCTCACTCTTTAGCTTTATCTCATCTTCATCTTTTCTTCTTATTGTAGGGTCTGGCTCAAAACCCTCAACAGTCCCTTGAGGAATCTTTATCCCGATAAGTCTCTCTATCTCTTTTATATCATATTTCTCATAGATATCTATTAGTGATATTGCCTCACCGTCACGCCCCGCACGACCTGTACGCCCTACTCTGTGAATATAATCTTCAGGAACCGATGGCAGTTCGTAATTAATAACATAAGGTAGGTGTTCAATATCTAAACCACGTGAAGCGATATCAGTTGCCACAAGTACTTTAATATTCCCCTCTTTGAAATCGTTTAGTGTTTTAACGCGGTTAGCTTGTGTTTTGTCACCATGGATTACTCCGCACTTTAAGCCATCTTTTTTAAGCTCAAGAACAAGTTCATCCGCACTCGCTTTGGTTCTAGTAAATACTAAAACTTGTCTGAAATTTCTTGAACCAATTATATAAGCCAATAGTTCCGCTTTTCTCTCACGGTCTACTAGATAAACTTTTTGGTTAATCGTATCAACAGTTGAGTTCTTTTTAGATGCTTCTATAAATGCCGGTTTGGTTAAAAGAAGCTTTGATAGTTTTCTAACTTTTTCGCTATATGTTGCTGAAAAAAGAAGACTCTGATGTCTTTTTGGGAGCATTGGGTGTATTTTTCTTATCTCTTTTACAAACCCCATATCTAACATTCTATCTGCTTCATCTAGGACAAAAATTTCCACACCCTTAAGGCTTAATCCACCCTCTGCATGTTCGAGCATTCTCCCCGGAGTTGCTATAACAATGTCAACACCCTTTTTAAGGATTTTTTGCTGAGCCTCTATATCTTTTCCTCCAACTAAAAGAGCGATGCTAAGATCCATATACTTTGCAAAACTTTTCATATCTTCATGTATTTGAATTGATAGTTCACGAGTCGGAGATAGTATAACACCTCTTATCGCCCTATTTGCATCATTAGAGTTGGCACGAAGACGTTGAATCATCGGAAGCCCGAATGCAGCAGTTTTACCTGTTCCAGTCTGAGCTGTCGCGAACACATCGCTTTTAGCTAATACCAAAGGTATAGCTCTTGTTTGAACAGTAGTAGGATTTTTATAGCCTAAATCGTTTATCGCGCCAAGAAGTTGTTTCATAACGCCTAGTTTTTCGAATGACATGTATATCCCTCTTATTAAATCTCATAAAATATGAAATAGTCCATATTTTATTCAGCCACTAAAGCTTCACCTCTGGTGAGAGATTTTTATTTTTAATTAATGGAATTTTAACATATTATTAAAGATATAAGTTCTTTATAGATATAATCTTCGCACTTTTAAGAATGGCATGACTAATGATAAGAAAAACACTCAAAAACACAAGCAAAAGTGAAAAACTAAAATCTTTTATAAAAAAATACAAAATCCCTCAAGAATATCTATCTACAAATAGAAAAATGGTCTCAAGAGGTGTTTTTATCGGTCTATTTATAGCCTTTATTCCTATGCCTATGCAGATGTTAGCGGTAGTTGCATTGATGCCGTTTTTCCGATTTAATGTGGCTATTGGAATTGCTATGTGTTGGCTTAGTAACCCAATAACAATGCCTGCAATGTACTATATAGAATATATGACTGGGAGTTTTTTCTTAGGCATGGAAGTGGCACCTGTTGAGATGACATTAGATTGGTTTAGCTCAAACATAGGGAAAATTTTCATACCTCTGTATGTTGGAACAGCTTTTTACTCTATTGTTGGTTCAACTTTTGGATATTATCTTGTAAACTATTTTTGGAGATCTTCAGTAGAGAGAGACAAAAAACTTCATCGCAATGACAGAAAGTAACTAAGCTTTTACTTTTTTACTTTTTTCATTAAAATAAAACCAGGCAATAATCCCGACTAAGCTCATTGCCAAACTTAAGACCTGCCCAAAAGTTACAGCATTGCAACATACATAACCTATCTGAATATCAGGCGCTCTATAGATCTCCGCTATCGCTCTAAATATTCCATAACTGATGGCATATACTAAAATCAGCTCACCGCTGAATTTCTTGTAATTTCTGTACATGTAGACAACAACAAAGACACCGAAACCCTCTAAAATTGCTTCATAAAGTTGCGATGGATGACGAAGAATACCATCAACCATTATCCCCCATGGGACGTCTGTCTCACGCCCAATTAACTCTTGATTTAAAAAGTTTCCTATTCTACCAAAAACAAATGCGAGAGGAACACTAAGAGCTACTAAATCCATAATTTTGCCAAACTCTATCTTGTGCTTTTTAGAGTACATGTAAGTAGCTATCAAGAAACCCAAAACAGCGCCGTGATAACTCATGCCGCGGATACCAACAAATTCACCGTTTACAAAAGGGTTGAAGATTTGCCATGGATGAGAGAGATAATAAAAAGTTTGAGTATCATAAAAAAGTATGTAACCGAGTCTTGCACCGAGAATAACACCGATTTCTACATATAGAAAATAGTTATCTATCTCTTTACCTTTGAAATCTAGCTTATCTCTTTTAATGAAATATTTTCCAATATAAAGGGCACTAAGGAGTGCCAAAACATACATAATTCCATACCAGTGAACCGGTAAAGAAAATATAGTAAAAGCTACTGGATCAAAAGTGTCATATATATTGTTCCATGCTGTCATATATGGCTATTTTCTCAAAGCTTCAGCAATTAGTTCTATAGGGTTTTTAAAGACAGTTTGCACTCCGGCATAGCTCATAGATGAATTTATCTGCATTCTACATGCGCTGCACTCTGCACTGACAACATCAGCCTTAGTCTTTTCAATCATTGAGGCTTTTGGAATACCGGCAGCTTTTGCAAAATGAAACTTCTCACTCTGCATAGTTACACCCCCAAATCCACAACAAGCATTTGGATCACTCATCTCAACAATATTATAGTTTTTGCGTATTAGATTTCTAGGCTCTTGATGAATTCCCTGCATCTTTTTAGCGTGACAAGGGTCATGGTAAGTTACAATTTTTGTGCTTTTTTTCTTTGAAGCCAAAAGTTGCTCCAAATGTGTATGGTGCTGAAGCCACTCAGTAGCCATAAAAATTTTATCCCTTAAAGCTTTCGCTCTGGCTTTCCACTCCGGTTGGTCGTGAAAGTAGTGCTCATAGTCTATTTTTATCATAGCGCTACATGTAGCCTCTGGGATGATGATAGCCTCAACATCTTTAGAAAAACTCTCAAAATATTCAATGTTATACTTGGCATTATTATCTACAGTGTCAAAATCACCCGTGAAATAAGCCGGTGCCGAACAGCACTTTTGATCTTTTGCCAAAAATACATCAATCTCCAAATGTCCTAAAATCTCTAAAAGACCATTTCCAACCTCTTTGTAGTTGTAGTTACCCAAACACCCTATAAAAATAGCCACTTTTCTTTTTCCGCCATTATCTATATTCTCTTTATGGGAGTTTAGAAATGATGTTTTTGTTAAACTAGGAAGAAGTCTGTCTGTTTTTAACATTGGAAGATTAAAGCGAGAATTCATTGAGTTAATATCTGCTTTAATTTTAAATCCGCATGTCTGAAAAGTCCAGCCAAGTTTAAAAGCTATATCATTAAGCCAGCGGTGACGAAGAAGTAAAAAGAAAGCTTTTTTATACCAGGCTATTCCAAACTTTTTGCCTATGTCTGAACGTACTTGTTCTATAACCATATCCGTAGGGATAGATTTTGGACAGACATCAACACAGTTAGTACATAAAAAACAGCTCTCAAAGATACTTTTTACATTTTCATCTAACTCTAAATTTCCTCTTTGGTATGCACCAAGAAGGTCTAAAAAACCACGTGGGGAAGTAACCTCATCGGCATTTACATTGTGTATTGTACAAACCGGTATACACTTTCCACACTTTATACAATCATCCGTAGTATTAGCGTAATCAAAAATATCTTGTGCTGTTTTACTCAATTTTTATACCGTTTTAGAGAATGCTTTAGAGCTTGATGTATGTTTTTTCATATAAGCGTCAAACGGCATACAAATATTTCTAATGAGCAGAGTTCCTGTATGACTACACTCTATTTTGCTGTCATCCATAGTTAAAAGTTCGTCCTCTGCAAAAGGTTTAAGAGCCTCAATTGCATCTGAAAAATAAGTTTTAAATTCAACATCAAATTTTTCATTAAACCTATTTATATCAAGTTTAAAATTACTCATAAGTTCCATTATTACATATTGACGAATCAAATCATCTTCATTTAAAACAACACCACGCTCAAAAGGGAGTTTTCCAGCATCAATAGCCGCTTCATACTCTTTCATATCTTTAAAGTTTTGGTTGTAACTATCTATACCCTCACCAATGGAAGTTAGCCCTACACCAATTAAATCAGCTCCACCTTTTGTGGTATAACCTTGGAAGTTTCTATGAAGTTCACCTTTTTCTATAGCTTTAAATAGTTCGTCCTCAGGCTTAGCAAAGTGATCCATTCCAACCATTTTATAACCTTTTGAAGTTAAAAAATCGATTGTGTACTGCATAATCTGAAGCTTCTCATCAGGAAGAGGAAGAGTTGTTTCGTCTATCTTTCTCATAGTCTTTTTAAGCCAAGGAACGTGTGCGTAGTTAAATACTGCAAATCTATCTGGATCTAAGGTCAGTGAAAGAGCGAGGGTCTCTTTAAAAGTCTCTAATGATTGAAAAGGAAGCCCATAAATAAGGTCCACATTTACAGAAACCATATTATACTTTCTGGCTAAGTCCATAGCAGCTTTACTCATATCATAAGGCTGAATTCTGTGAACTGCCGTTTGCACTTTTTCATTAAAATCTTGTAAACCAAAACTTACACGATTAAAACCCTCTTCATGCATAACACGCATTTGATCTTCATCTATATGACGAGGGTCAATCTCACAGCTAATCTCTGCGTCATCTCTAAAATTTGGAAATGTTTTTTTAATCTCTTGAATAATCTCTTTAAGTTGAGAAGCACTAAAAAAGGTAGGTGTACCTCCGCCAAAGTGCATTTGCAATACTTCACGGTTACAATCAACATGTGAAGATAGTATTTTCAATTCTCTTTTTAAGTAATCAATATAACGTGTCATCTTGTCTTCTCTAGATGTAAAAACAACATTACAACCGCAAAAATAACATGCATTTCTACAAAAAGGCAAATGGAAGTAAAGACTAATCGGACGTGATGAATCCTGAGACTCTAACTTGTTTATATACTCATCATAACCATATGCATCGCTAAATTCCAATGCTGTTGGATAACTCGTATAGCGTGGACCCGGTTTTGAGTACTTTGTAAATTTTGCAAAATCTAACATTTTAATCCTTATGTCTTCTAAAGCAGAGCTTTTAAGGCTTCGCTTGGACCACTTTGGCCACAAAACTTTTAGTTTTTTATATTATTACTGCGATTATCTCTAAAAAGTGTTGAAATACTGATTAATTTAATTTTTAAACTTTCCTGCTAATTTTTGATAAATTTCTGATTCTTGCAGAAGTTGCTTATGTGTCCCGCTTGCAACTATTCTACCCTTTTGCATAACTAAAATTTTATCGGCATGCTCGATGGTACTTAATCTATGCGCAATAGTTACGGTAATTTTATCTTTGGTATATTCATTCAAAGCCTCTTGTATTCTTTTTTCACTCTCATTATCCAGTGCTGACGTTGCCTCATCAAAAAGAAGCAGTGATGAGTGCTTGTAAATTGCTCTGGCAATTGCAACACGTTGACGCTGTCCACCTGAGAGATTGGCGCCAAACTCTTCCATTTTTGTATAAATCCCATTTTCAAGAGATGAAACAAAACTAGAGGCATCTGCCAACTCCAAAGCTTGCAGAACCTTTTGTTCATCTATATTTTCTTCACCATAGGCAACATTTGCCGCCAATGTATCTTGAAATATATATATTCTCTGCGTCACTAAAGATATATGATGTTTTAGCGAATTTTGTTTGTACTCTTTTATGTTCTTGCCATTTATTAAAACCTCTCCCTCATCAGGGTCATAAAAGCGTATAAGCATGTTGATAAAGGTAGATTTTCCGCCACCGCTATCCCCGACAAGAGCTATGTTTTCACCCTGCTTTATATCTATGTTTATATTGTTTAGAGCGTAAGCATTTTCGTACTTCAGTTTTACATTTTTAAACTCTACATGTACAATATCTTCTTTAAGAAGTTTCTCTCCATCTTGAATTTTACTTTTTGTATCTATTACTTCAAAAACTCTCTCACTCGCAGCAACAGCATCTTGAATTTTCGAGTATATTGAGCCAATACGGCGTACAGGCTGAAAAACAAGCCCAACAGCTGTTAAAAATGCCGTAAATTCGCCTACTGTCATATTGTTGTTATAGACTTCTCTTCCACCTATGAAAATAACTGCAGCAAGACCTACTGCACCAATTATCTCTAGCATTGGAGAAACAATTTCCCCTACATAAACTGCTTTCATGTTTATTTTGAAAAATTGCCAGTTTTGAACGCTAAAACGGTTTAGTTCATACTTTTCAGTTGCATTTGCTTTAATGATTTCACTGTTGTTGAAAACTTCCGTCAGCCTTGTTACTACATCAGCATTTTTATCCTGTGAACGGTGTGAATATTTTTTCAACTTTCTTGCTATTAAAATTAGAGGATAAATAACTACAGGTAAAACCACCAAAGAGTAAAATGCCAAATGTGGATTTAAATATATAACATACCCAATAAGAGCAACTACTGTTAAACTCTCACGAAACAGCTCGGGAAGCATACTTGCCACAAAGTACTGGATTCTCCCAATATCATTGGTTACACGGGAAATCAACTCACCGCTTCGATTTAGGTATAAAAATCCCATATCTAGATTTATCATTTTTTCGAGCAAAATTTCTCTGAATCTGGTTACTATATGTTGACCTATATAGCTCATATAAACGGACTGTATATAGCGACCAATTGCCTTTAAAAAATAAATTGCTATCAGTCCGAGAGGGATAAAAAACAACATCTCCTCTTTACGGTTTATAAACATATCATCCATCAATGGTTTCATAATATGCGCTGTTGCTGCTGTTGCACTAACTGTTAATATTATCCCTATTAAAACTAAAAAATATTGTAATTTGTACTCTTTTATGTATGGTAAAAATCTTTTTAAAACTTTTTTCAAATATATCTCCAAGAAACTAATAAACGTATATTACATTAATTATAATAACAAATAAAATAGATTGACCTTCTGAGAAAGAACAATTTCAAGTAAATCAAAACATATTTTTGCTATTATTCTTTTACAAATTTGGAAACATTTTTTGTAATTTAAATCTCTATGGGGCGAAAATGTCATTTCCAATTCTAGTATCAAACCGTTTAATTAAAATTTTAGGAACTATTACCAAAACTTTATGTTATCCGTTTCATTATATTTTTCCAAAAAAGCGTTTTAAAATTCCTGAAATCAGCAAACCTATTTTTACGTCAAAAACTGCAAGTAAGATTCCAAAAATTATTTGGCAAACAAACTACACGAACAATGTAAGCTTGCCTGTATATTTAAACTACTTGTTTAATCGTCTTATGTCTTTGGATCATGAGTATCGTTATGTAAGCACAGAGGCAAGACTAGAGTATATGAAAACCAATGCTCCAAAAGAGATAAGCGAGGCATTTGAACAACTGACAGACGGTGCTTCACAGGCTGATTTTTGGAGAGTGTTTGTGCTTAACCATATTGGCGGAACATACATGGATATCGATGCTCATCTTGTATGGCCACTATCTAAAATAATCAAACCTGATGATACAGAGGTTTTTTTACTGACAAAGCAGCACTACAGTAACTACTTTATAGCTAGCCAAAAAAATAATCCCGTTTTAGAAAAAAGCCTCAACATTATTGTAGACAACATAGTAAATAAAAATCTAGATGGTGGAATATATAACCTAACAGGTCCTAATGTATTAAACATTGCTATTGGAGACAAAAAGGTAAATCACAGATTTTACCGTATTACATGTGTGCAAGGGAGTTTTACAAACGAGTATTTTCAATATATTGATAAGCCAAGAGGCAAATGGATTCATGCAAAAAAAGAAGATCTAATAAAAGGCTAAACAAATATGAAGATTAAAGATGGAAAAAACAATTATATGACAACAACCATAATAATTTCAGTTTATAAAAATGTAAAAGCACTTAAGCTTGTTTTGGACTCTATTTTAAATCAAACTATAAATGTAAATGAGATAATTGTTTCAGAAGATGGTCAATCTCCTGAGATGAAAGAGTTTATAGATAGTTTAACAATCCCACACCTTATACATTTAAACCAAGAAGATTTAAAATGGAGAAAAAACATAGCCTTAAACAAATCTATAAAAAAAGCAAGTGGTGATTATCTTATATTTATAGATGGTGATGTTGTCCTGCACAAACGATTTGTGGAGGGGCATATTTATTGCTCAAAACCAAAAAGAGTTTGCTCAGGTAAAAGAGTAGAACTTGGTCCCAACTACACTCAAAAACTTTTAGCACATGAATTAACCATAGATGAATTATCAGATAGCTTTATAAGAAGAATTATATCTTTACATAAAGACAATGTAAGGCATTATGAAGATGGAATATATATTAATCCAAAAGGCTTTTTATATAATAAAATCATTCAAAAAAAACACATCAATTATCTAATAGGCTGTAATTTTTCATGTTATAAAGAAGATATGGAGTCAATAAATGGGTTCAATGAAGACTTTAAACTACCATCTGTTGGTGAAGATGTTGATATCAACTGGCGCTTCAGAGCAAGCGGTATTGAAGTAATATCTTGTAGAAATATTGCTAATGTATATCATCTTTATCACAAAAAAGGTTTTAATAATGTGGACCTTGGAATAAATGATAAAATTCTAAAAGAGGCTTTTGACAAAAATCGCTATATTTGTTTAAATGGATTAAATAAGCTAAAAGAAGGAGAGTCTTTATGAAAGGAATAATTTTAGCAGGAGGGTCTGGTACAAGACTTTACCCTATAACTAAAGGCGTCTCCAAGCAGTTAATGCCTATCTATGATAAACCAATGATATACTATCCGCTTTCTGTACTAATGCTTTCTGGTATAACTGAAGTTTTAATAATTTCCACTCCAAAAGACCTACCAAGATTTGAAGAATTATTAGGTGATGGGTCTGATATTGGTATGAAATTCTCTTATGTGGTTCAACCAAGTCCAGATGGTCTTGCTCAGGCATTTATTTTAGGAGAAGAGTTTATTGGCAATGATGATGTATGTTTAGTACTCGGTGATAATATATTTTATGGTCATGGATTAACAAATCTTCTATCAACAAGCGTAAAAAATGCATCTGAGGAAAATAAAGCCACCGTGTTTGGATACTACGTAAGTGACCCGGAGCGTTATGGTGTTGCTGAGTTTGATAAAGCTGGTAATGTAACTTCTATTGAAGAAAAACCTACTGAGCCAAAGTCAAACTATGCAGTAATCGGTCTTTACTTTTACCCTAACGATGTGGTAAAAAAAGCGAAAAATGTTAAACCTAGTGACAGAGGTGAATTAGAAATCACAACTCTAAACCAAGACTACTTAAATGAGAATAGGCTCAAAGTTGAACTTATGGGAAGAGGTTATGCTTGGCTTGATACTGGAACTCATGAGTCTTTGCTGGAGGCTTCTCAGTTTATACAAACTATTGAAAATCGTCAGTCACTAAAAGTTGCCTGTATAGAAGAAATAGCCTATGAGATGGGATACATCTCAAAAGAAAAACTTTTGGAATTGGCAGAACCACTCAAGAAAAATCAGTATGGACAATACCTTATAAGAAGAGCATCACAGCCAAGAGGTTTAAGATAATTTGAATTTTATAAGAACAGATATCCCAGATGTTGTTATCATAGAACCAAAAGTTCATGGAGATGAGAGAGGTTATTTCGTAGAAACTTTTCGTGCTGACAAGCTTCAAGAGTTTTTAGGATATACAATCAACTTTTGCCAAGACAATGAATCAAAAAGCTCAAGAGGAGTTTTAAGAGGTCTTCACTATCAACTTCATCCTGCTGCTCAGACTAAACTAGTGCGTGTAATACAAGGTCGTGTTTTAGATGTTGCAGTAGATATAAGAAAAGATTCTCCAACATTTGGTCAACATGTAGCAGTTGAGTTAAGTTCTGAAAATAAAAAACAACTGCTAGTTCCAAGAGGCTTTGCTCATGGCTTCGTTGTTTTAGAAGATGATACTGTATTTGCTTATAAAGTAGACAACTATTACTCGCCTGAAAATGATAGAGGGATTGCCTTTGATGATAAAGAACTAAAAATAGATTGGCAAGTTCCACATGCCGAGTTAAATCTATCTGCAAAAGACAAGATACAGCCTAAACTACATGATACTAATGACTTATTTGAATATGGAGTAAATTACTATAATGACTAATATTTTAGTAACAGGAAGCAAAGGTCAGCTTGGCTCAGAGATAAAAGAACTATCACATGAGATTCCCAGTCAAGCTGAGAATGACGGTTATCACTTTTTCTTTACAGACAGAAGTGAACTTGACATTACAGATGAACAATCAATAAAAAACTTTATAGATATTAATAATATAAATATAATTATAAACTGTGCGGCATACACTGCTGTAGACAAAGCAGAAGACGATAAAGATTTAGCAGATAAAATTAATTATCAAGCTGTTAGGCACTTGGCACAAATATCAAAATATAAAAATATAAAACTTATTCATGTCTCAACCGACTATGTATTTGATGGTAAACACTTTATGCCATATATTGAGACAGATACAACAAATCCAAATGGCATATATGGAAAAACTAAACTTGATGGTGAACTTGCAATGCAAGAGGTAAATCCTTTAAACTCTATTATCATTAGAACTTCTTGGGTTTACTCGTCATTTGGAGCTAACTTTGTAAAAACAATGCTTCGCTTAGGCAAAGAAAAAGAACAACTAGGTGTTATTTACGATCAAGTAGGAACACCTACTTATGCAAGAGATCTGGCAAAAGCTATTTTAGAAATACTTCCAAATATAAAAAATGAAAAAGTGCAAATTTACAACTACTCAAATGAAGGGGTACTAAGCTGGTACGACTTTGCTAAAGAGATTATGCTTATGGCAAAACTTACATGTGAAATAAATCCAATTGAAACAAAAGAGTATCCGACACCGGCACTAAGACCACATTACAGCCTACTAAACAAATCAAAAATCAAAAAAGAATTCAACTTAACTATCCCATATTGGAAAGATAGTTTAAAAGAGTGCCTAAAAACTATGGGAGAAATAGAATGAATAACATATTAGTAACAGGGTGTGCAGGATTTATAGGAAGCAACTTTGTCCCTTATTTTTTAGATAAATATCCAAACTACAATTTAATAAATTTAGACCTTCTCACATATGCTGGAAACTTAGAAAATCTCAAAGAGTGTGAAGGTAATCCACGATACAAGTTCATAAAGGGTGATATCTGTAATCGTGAACTTGTTGAGTTCATATTTAATGAGTATGACATAAACGGTGTCATTCACTTTGCAGCAGAGTCACATGTAGATAACTCCATCAAAAACCCTGGTGTATTTGTGCAAACAAATGTAAACGGAACTTTCACACTATTGGATGTAGCTAAACACTACTGGATGAATAAACCATTTGAATATAAAGAAAACTATAAAGGTTGTAGATTTCACCATATATCAACAGATGAAGTATATGGAACTCTAAATGAGACAGACCTCTTTACAGAAGAGACACCATATGCTCCAAATTCCCCTTACTCAGCATCTAAAGCAAGTTCAGATATGATAGTAAGAAGCTACCAAGAGACATATGGAATGAACACAGTCATTACAAACTGCTCAAATAATTATGGTCCAAAACAACATGATGAAAAACTCATTCCTACTATTATCAGAAAAGCACTGGCAGGTGAGAGTATTCCAATCTACGGAGATGGTAAGAACATAAGAGACTGGTTATATGTGCTTGACCACTGCAAAGGTATAGATTTGGTTTATCACACAGGTAAGGAAGCTAATGTTTACAATATCGGCGGAAGAAATGAGAGAACTAATTTACAGATAGTTGATGCTATTTGTTTAATTCTTGATGAAAAAGTTCCCTTACCTAGTCATTCTCAGCTTGACTGGGAATCTAACAAAAGCATAAAGAACTACAAAGAACTTATTACTTTTGTAGAAGATAGAGCTGGACATGATAGAAGATATGCCATAGATGCAACAAAACTTGAAAATGAACTTGGCTGGAGAGCTGATGAAGACTTTGATAGTGGAATTGTAAAGACTGTTGAGTGGTATTTACTTAAATATACAAAACAAGGTGTATATAACAATGTTAATTAATACAAGTTCAAGTACCGACAGAAATGAAATACTTAGATTTTATATAAAAAGAAGTTTGAAAAAATTATTAAGTGATTGTGGATATGAAATCTTAAAAATGAAAAATATTGTTGATTATAAGAACAAACCTATTAAAGAATTTCTAAAAAAAACAAGATATCTTATAATTCCAAAGATATTCAGAACAATTAATACATTACAATTTTGGATAACTGCAAAAAAGAATGATAACAGTGACACATAATATGTTTAAAATAGCCGCTTCAGTAGTATTATATAACCCTGAGGATAAAATATTTAATAATATCAAATCATATGCTAATAAGGTTGATAAATTAATAGTAATTGATAATTCAACAACACATAATCTGGATTTAATTAAAAATATTAATCAATCTTTTGATAATTTAATTTATATCAATAATAATACAAACATTGGAATAGCGACAGCGTTAAATATAGCTTGTGATAAAGCAATTGAGCTAGGCTACGACTGGATTCTTACTATGGACCAAGATAGTGAATTTATCAATTTTAATCACTATAAAACTTGTTTGCTTAATTTTAACAATACAGACAACATTGCATTATTCGCTGCAAATACATTATATAATGCCAAAGAGCATCTTCCATCAAATCCAACTTGCAATTATGAAGAAAAATTCATAGTAATTACTTCTGGTAATTTTTTGAATCTAAAACTATTTAATCAAATTGGTCGATTTGAAGATAAACTTTTTATTGACTTAGTAGATTATGACTACTGCTTTAAAGCTCAAGAAAAAAATTATAAAATTTTATATTTTAAAGATGTTTTAGTGGAACATAATTTAGGAAGCTTATTTGAAAGAAGAAATTTAATTACTAAAAAAATAAAAATAAAAACAGAACACAATCCTCAAAGAATATATTACTTTGCAAGGAATTATTTATATATAGCATCTAAGTATGGCAAAAAATTTTCAAAAGAGGCTAGTATATTTAAAATTATAAATATCTTATTTATTCATGAAGTAACAAAAATAATTTTCTATGAAGACAATAAATTTAAAAAAATATATGCTAAATTTTTGGGCTTATATCATTTTTTAGTAGGTAAATATGGTAAACATAATATATATTAAGATAAATCAACTTAATAATTTTAGAATTAGTAAACAAAATGAATTTACACTGTATGCAAATTATTTACTGGTTGCATACGCATTCTTTTTACCTATTTATGCATCTACTACCAGGACTATTTTTAGCGTGATTGTAGTCCTATTCTTATTGTCAGGTAATATTAAAGAGAAATTCTTATTTGCTATCAAAGATAAAGTCGTGCTAGCATTTGTCTTATTTTATTTTATGCATTTAGTTTGGATGCTAGGAAGTCAACACATTGATATAGCATCTTATAAATTGGCAAACTTTAGATATATTTTATATATTATATTATTTGTCGCAATTATAAGAGAGGACTTCATATATAAAATTTTAGCTGGATTTATTTTAGGAATATTCTTCAGTGAAATAATAAGCTATCTCATGTTAATGGGTATACATATACCATATTTGCAATATTCTGGTGGGGGAACAAATGTTCCTTTTATGTCATCATACACTCAGTATAGTACAGTTCTATCTATCTCTATGGGTATTTTACTTTATGGTATTATCACAATTAGACAACATATATCACTAAAATTACTTTATGTATTCTTTTTTATAAGTGCTTCAAGTAATATATTTATCATTCAGTCCAAACTAGGATATGGGCTATATGCTATATCTATTCTAGTTGTAACAGCTATGATAACCATAAAGCATAAAAAGTACTGGATGATTCCCATATCAATTGTGCTCATTATAGGAGGTTATATACTTGCCTATAGTCTAAGTAATACTTTTCATCAAAGAGTAAACAGCTTTTTTAATGAAACAGCTGCAGCTGTAGAAAAAGAAAACTATCATACTTCTACTGGTACGAGAATTGGCTTTCATAAATATGGCTATGATTTACTACAAGAAAGTTTGCTATTTGGATTTGGTACAGGAGATCATCAATATGAGTTCTTAGAATACATTAAAGTAGTTGAAAATGATAAATCAAATTATAACTCCATGAAAAATAATTTAGACAGTGGTAGTGGAGGGAGTTTGCATAGTGAATTTTTAGATAACTCTTTGCAGTTTGGAATCATAGGATTGGTAATATTTCTTAATATATTTTATCAGCTTTTAAAATATCAAGTTAATGATTACTATTTGAAAATTGTCCAAGTAATCTTTGTTGTGATTTTACTTGCAACTGCAAGTGTTAATATGATTTTTCTATTCTCTAAAATAGGTAAAATTTTCACTTTATTATCCGCTCTTACATTAAAACTTTATTACAATAAAGAAAAACTTAAAAAACTCACCTAGTGTTGCAACGTTCTTAGGCTTAAATTTTTTGTACATCCATTCAATACGCATAAAAAAAGTTTTAACCCATTTTTTCTTTTAAAGCTTCTTCTAAAAAGCTTTAAAATCAATAATAACTTTAATATAAAAACACTGGGTTTATTGAAATGTTTATTTATTAAAATATTATATGAAATGTAGTATTCTCTTTCTATTTCAAAGCTTTTTGTTGTACTTCCTCCACTATGGTGAAATATTTGAGCTTCTGGCAAAAACACAACTTCTTTACCGTAATCCCAGACTCTTTTAGATAAATCTTCCTCCTCACAATACAAGAAAAATTCTTTATCAAATCCACCAATTTCAACAAAATCTCTAGCTCTAAAAAACATGCAAGAACCACTTACTACTTCTACTAATGTTGGTACATCTAGTTTTATTTTATTGCTTGGAAAATTATGCTTAGAAAAAGTCCTTGCAATTGAATTTCCAAATAACTCTTTTACTACACTTGGAAATAGTTTATATGAAGAAGAGAAATTTCCATTCTCATCGTTAACTTTGGCGGTAGCTAGAGCAATATGCAAGTTGCTATGCAAATAGTTAGTCATAACTAAAGTAGCATCATTTAAGAGTTGTGTATCATTATTTATAAAGAAAAAGTACTCTCCTCTAGCATATTGTACACCGAGCATATTTCCAGAGGAAAAGCCTTCATTTATAGTATTTCTTATTAATTGTATTTTTTGATTGGAATTGATATATTTTTTCAAATTAGAATAATCTTCTTCTCTGGAATCATTATCAACTATAACTATTTCATATTCTAACGTAGTATATTTTTCTATACTTTCAATTAGTTTAATAGTATAATTTGAAGAGTTATAGTTAATTGTAATAAATGACACTTTTAAACTCATAATGTTCTCTCTTTCCCCCATGTTATATTTCTTTTAATTACTTTAGCAGGAACTCCAGCTATAACAACATTGGACTCAAATATATTTGAAGTCAGTAAACTATTTATACCTATAACTGAATTATTGCCAATAGTGACTCCCTTTAAAATATTAACATGTTGGGCAATCCAAACATTATTATTTATAATAATATCTTTGCTATTGTTAATTACTTCATTATTTTTATAAATAGAATGCCCATCACAAGATTTTATATCTATATTTGATGCCAATAAACAATCATCCCCTATCAATATTCTACTATTTTCTCCACAGCAAACTATAGTTGCTCCACCTATTTCTGTTCTTTGACCTATACAAAGTGTATGGTTACTACCTTGCATTATTATCTCTAAATTTCTAATATAGGTGTCTTTTTTTATAGTAATCTTATTATTATTTCCATCTATACCTATTTTAACTCTTTTAAAATTCCCATCACATAATTCTACAGAATTATCAATACCACTTACTCGTATTTTACTATGTCTCAATATGGACATTATATGTAATCTATTATATTTAGAAGAACGAAAAGAATTTTTAACAAGTAAATATTTTTGTAAAATTAGCAATATTGTTTTATACGTCATGAGTATTTAATCCTTCTTCACAGATATATTTACCAGATTTTTTTCTCTCATACATTATTTTCAAATAAGGTATAGCATCTCCTCTATCGTGTATATTATGATCTAAATGAAACATGTTAGCCACATTTTTACATGATTTAAGCTTAAGGCCAAAAGCTTTAAAGCGCCACTCCCAGTCCATATCATCAGGGATAGCTGTCTCTCCATAACTTTCATCAAAGCCATTTATATCAATCATGTCTTTCTTAAAACATGAAAAATTACACCCCAATATAGAAGCACTTATATCTCTTTTTGAGATAAGTTTATATATCCACCCTCTAGGATTTAGAAATATTCCCTGTCTAAATCTAACCTGCTTGTTAAAAATAAGTAAGCTATACTTCCAAAGATTATTTTCTATATCATTTATATCAATTAAACCTTCACGTATTTTTTTTACTAGTGCAACAGGTATATTCATTCTCCTGCCACTAAGTGCTGTCTTGTTTTCTGATAAGAAGACATGCCCCTCTACAAAATTACTATAAGGTATACAGTCACCATCTATAAAAATCAAATACTCCCCACTAGAAGCTAAAAGTCCATTATTTTGAGACCTTGCTTTCCTAACACCAATATCCTCTTGTGCGGTGTGTATTACTTCTAAATTCTCAATTGTTTTAATATACTCTTGCATCTGAGGTGAATTACCATCTTCAGCTATTACAACTTCAAAATTTTTATATGTTTGATTATGCAATGCTTTTATGATTAAAGCTAAGGATTCTACATCTTTATATACAGCAACTATAATACTAACTTTCATCTATCACCTCATACATTTTTTGCATTTGTGTATTTTTATCAAACACTTCTTTTACTTTTTTGTATCCATTAAGCGCTAACTTATTTTTAAGCTCTGTATTTATAAATAATAACTCAATTTTTTCAACTAAGTTTTCAGTGGTTCTGTCAAATAAAAGTCCATCTTCTTCATTATCAATTATTTCAAGTGGGCCACCATTTGCAGTAGCTATCACTGGTACTTTATTTATCATTGACTCTATAACAACTAGCCCAAAAGTCTCCTTAGGTGTTGCTAATACTGTTACATCACATAGTTTTATATGCTCATTGACATCTTTTGTAAAACCAGTAAAAATAATTTTATCTTCAATCTCTAATTCTTTTATTTTTAGTTTCAACTCTGCCATATAAGATTCATCCATAGCATGACCGACTATTAAAGCTTTTATATTTAATTTTTTTAGTTTAGCAATGGCTTCTATTACTAAGTATTGTCCCTTACTCTCTTCAATTCTACCTACAATTCCAACTATAAACTCATCTTTTATGTTGTATTGTTCTTTTAGATTAATAATTTTTTCATCATTAACAAGAATCTCATTAACTCCTAAATAAACCATCTCTAACTTAGGTCTTATTTCTGATGGTATAAATTGTTCAAGTTGCCCTTTTACTTGATATGTAACTGCATGTATTGTATCTATATTTTTATAAAGCCACTTGTGGTAAAAATCATTTTTAAACCTGGTCATAGTCATGTGTCTCGTTTGGATAATCTTAGGCTTCCTTTTACTAAGTACTTTTCCTAGTACAACAGTGGCTATATCTTTAGTCCAATGAAAATGAACTACGTCTATGTCATTCTTATCTATAAATTTTGCTAACTTAAAAGCTGGGAGTATTGGAAATAACTTATTTCTTTTTAGTGTGAACTTATTTTCATCTTCTAAATAGATATCAAGTTTTTTATTGGGGGCTACGCATAGATAAGAATAAGTTTGTGTTTTAAAATACTTAAAATACTCAATAGCACAAAGCTCTAATCCACCTAAATCAGGAGATAAACAAAATTCTAAAATATTTTTTGACACTAATTAATCCTATTAATCTTTTTGTAAATTATTGACAATATAATCCAAACTTTTTATATATAAAAGTTCCCCAACAGTTATTAGAAACAATGGTAAAGCCATCCTGATTTTTCCTTAAACGATTTATTTTACCTTTTAAAAATTTTTCAATATTTCTACGTATCTCTATTCTCACCAAGCATTCTCATCGTTTTAATTCATAAGGTATCTTACGATATAATTAGCCTTATTTTATCCAAAAACTTATAAATAACTATTTAATTTAGGCATACTTAATGAACTACAAATATCAGCTTAATAAAGAATATAAAGTATTTAAAGACTTTTTACTAAATATAAAGTCTTACTTTAATGCAAATGAAAACACTATCCATAAAGCTAGAAATGAATTAAAAACAATTGACAACAAAGAGGTGGCTACTGTTGTAAAATCGTTTAGAATTCCAAACATAGTAAATCAAATTGCTTACTCTTTTTTTAGAGATTCAAAAGCAAAAAAATCTTATGAATACTCACTAAAAATTGGAGATTTTACTCCGACTCCTATTGGCTATATTGAGTTTTACAGACTTGGTCTCTTAAAAGAGAGTTACTTTATAAGTGAAAAGTTTGACTATGACTTTACTATACGAGAACCCCTGCTAGATTCTAATTTTCATGATAAAAAAGAAGTATTTAGAGCATTTTCAAGATTTACATTAGAACTTCACAATAAGAATATATTTCATGATGACTACTCCCCTGGAAATATTTTAATTAAAAAAATTGAAAGTGATTACATCTTTAAAATTGTAGATATTAATAGGATGAAATTCTTTGAATTCAACCAAGACCAAAGAGCACAAAACTTCTCTAAACTATGGGCAAGTGATGAGATATTAACCATTATGGCAACCGAGTATAAAAAGCATTATCAATGTGATGATAAATTTGTTGAACAAGTATTGTTCTTTTCAAATAAAAACAAAAAGATTAAAAATCTAAAAAAAAGATTAAAAGGGCAAGAGGTAAATGACTAAACAACGCATTAAAAATATCTCTTGTGTTATGATAGCTAAAGATGCTCAGGCGACAATAAAGAGTGTTCTTGACTCTTTAATTGAGTTTGATGATGTAGTTGTATACAGTAATAATTCAACTGATAAAACTGATGAAATTGCAAAAACTTACACAAATGCAAATCTAATACAGGGTGAGTTTTTAGGATTTGGTCCTACTAAAAACAGAGCCGCAACTTTTGCAAAGAATGATTGGATACTGTCTTTAGACGCAGATGAAGTGTTATCACAAGAGTTTGTAACTAATCTAAAAACTACTAAATTAGATGAGAAGAGTTTATATACAATATTAAGAACTAACTACTACAAAACTACTCAAATTAAACACTGCTGGGGGAATGATATAATAACAAGAGTTTATAATCGCTCAAAAACTTCATTTACGGACAAAAAGGTACATGAGAAAATCATCGAAGATGGCTTTAAGATTGAGTCAATCAATGGGGCTATAAAACATTATCCATATTCAAATATTACAGATTTTATCGTAAAGCTAGACCGTTACTCAACTATATTCGCGAATGATAATGTTGGTAAAAAAAGTTCATCTCCACTAAAAGCATTTTTAAATGGTGGGTTTTCCTTTTTCAAAACTTATTTTCTAAAAGGTGGATTTTTAGATGGTTACCCAGGTTTAGTTATAGCTTTTTCCCACATGGCTACAAACTTTTATAAATATATAAAACTCTATGAATTAAATAGAGAATTAAAGCAATAGCTTTTTTTTAACTTCTTCAAATATTTTATCTCTCTTGGTTTTATCCTGAGGTAGCATAAAATGCTGTTGAAGCTTTTCTTCACCTAAGCTTTTCCACCTTTTAGAACTTGCAAATAAACTATCACCAAAAAAGGTCATAGTTGGACAACCAACAAGTGAGGCGAGATGATAAGTGCCTGTTGAAGTACTGACAAAAAGTTTAAAACTGCTTATAAGCTTTGCAAAGTATATCAAACCATCAAGAGAGAGATAAAAGACGACCCCTTCATCTATAAATCTACTTTGCATCTCTTCATACAGTTCTTTTTCATCAGGTCCAAAAGTAAGAACTACCTGATATCTTTTCTGTCTTAAAACCTCACGAATCAGTATCTCATACTCGTCTAGGTTCCAGTTGGCATCTGATGAGCCGCCAAAACCTACATGAAATGCTATAACCTCTTTTTCAATGTCATTATTTATACGAAAGATATCATATACAGTTTTAGAATCGGTAAACTCTAAAAGTGGTTTTTTGTACTCTAAATTTATGTGAGAAAACAGTGCTTTTGTGAGTTCTAGATTATACTCAAACTCTGCCATCTTAACTTCGCTTCTTCTTTGTAAAACTCTTTGTGTATAAAAAATCTGGGCTATTTTTGTTGCAGGAGCAATTCGTTTTGAGATACCTGCTAAAAGCAAAGTAATAGCTATACGAGTATTTGAAAAAAGAGCTATTGAAGCATCTATCTTACATGTACGAATAGCTGAAGCCAAATTCCATAGACTCTGCCCACTATCGACAACAACCTCATCTATAAAATCACAAGACTCTGCCAATGCTCTGTTAAGTGGGGCGACACAAACTATAATCTTATTTTGAGTATTATAATGTTTTAATACATAGATTGCTGGGAGAGCAGTTATAAAGTCTCCAAGCTTATCTGTGCGACAGATTAAAATATTCAAAGACTAGTTCACACCGATTTGAATATATTTAAAACAATGTTCTCTCATTTTTCAAAACCTTATAAATCATAATGGCGGATTTTACCCTAAAAAGGATATAATTCGCCTTATTTCAATAATAAAAAAAGGGTAAACAGCATGAGAATATGTATCGTAAAACTCTCTGCTATGGGAGATATTATCCATGCTATGGTTGCTTTACAATTTATAAAAAAACATATACCTTCGGCTCAAATTGACTGGGTGGTCGAGAGTGGATTTAAAGGTGTGCTTGAGAACAATCCTCACATAGATAATATTTTAAATGTCAATCTGAAGTCTATAAAAAAGAACAAACTTGACATATTTACTCAGTACAGACTTCTAAAAACATATTCAAAAAACAACTATGACATTATTATTGATGCACAAGGGTTGTTAAAGTCGGCTCTTGTTTCTAGAATTATCGGAGCAAAAACCATTGCCGGATTTGACAAAAACTCCATAAGAGAGAGTGTAGCTTCATTTTTTTATAATAAAAAAATTCATATTGCTTATAAAGAAAATGCGATTGATAGAAACATGGCGGTTATATGTCAGTCGCTGGATATACAATATACAAAAAACGACATTTTAGAGAAAGATAAATTTTTATTTTTCTCTAAAACGGAGCAAAAAGCTACTGAGCCATATATAGTTCTAGTAGTTGGCGCTTCTAAAGAGAATAAAATATACCCGAAAGAAAAATTTGCAGACCTTGTAAACAAACTTGGAAAAAAAACAATTATAGTCTGGGGCAATGAAGAGGAGCATAAAACAGCAATCTGGATAGTTAAAAACAGTGATTTTGCTATTATTGCACCTAAAGGAAATCTGGATGCACTTAAATCTATTGTAGCCGGTGCGAAAATTGCAATAGGCGGAGATACAGGTCCCACGCACATGGCTTGGGGATTAAATATTCCTTCCGTTACAATATTTGGCAATACCCCAGAGTACAGAAATACTTATATAACAAATATAAATAAAGTTGTAAAGTCAAGCTCTAAAGTTGACCCTTTAAAACTTGATCCTAGCGATTTTTCTATTAGAGATATTGACGTTAACGAGATAACTCAATGCATTTCTCAACATCAGCTGTTGAGTTATTAAACCTTACATATCTTGTAGATTCAAAAATACCTCTACATGCATTTTCCATCTTTTTCGCAACTTCAGGATATGCAGATATTAGATTCTCATCTTTTTTGTCATAGTAATATTTATATAGTCTTTTATTAGTCCCGTCTGCTTGAGTTTTAAAAATAAACTCATCACCTATTAAACTCAAAGTTGGATTATTCCCATGATCCATATAGTATGCATAATGTGGTTTTTCATCAAAATTTCTATCAAGCAAATCTCTCCCCATTGTTGAGTTTATATATTGCTGACCACTAAGACCTCCAATGGTAGCCATAATATCAACAGCACTTACAGGATAGGTAATCTCTTGATGTTTTATAAGCTTTGGTGCATAAATAATTAAAGGGGTATGCAAAGTGGCAGTAGAAAACACTTGCTCGGCCTGATGCATGTGGTCACCTCTTTTAGCAAGTCCGTGGTCTCCTACGAAAATAAAAATAGTATTCTCAAAATATTTCTCTTTTTTTGCAAGGGTTATAAACCTCTCAACACTGTGATCAAGAAATTTTTGCCCTTTAAAGTCATCCTCCCCGCCGCTAAAACTGTATTTTTTCATATCCTCTTGAGAGAGATTTTTTGGATATTCAAAACCAAAGTTTTCATCCGGAATAGTATTTGGAGAGTGGTTCCCAGAGAGCTGAACAAAGGCAAAAAAAGGCTTCTTAACATTTTTAATGACATTGTTTACCTCGCTTACAAGATGAACATCGCTTATTCCCCATGCTGCATCATTGCTAGGAGAGTCTTTGTAGTTTGGTTCCTCATAGATGTGAATATCATTGACATTAGAAATAACACCTCTGATATTTCCCCAACTAAGGCTTCCTCCAATAAAATAAAATTTCTCATAACCCTCTAACGAATTTAAAATCATATTTTGATTTACAACCATAGGGTTTCTAGTGCTTGTTTTCATCCTCTCAACATCAGCCAGTCCGGTCATAGATGTCCAGACACTTCTGGCAGTTCCGGCATGAGGAGTGTAATAACGGCTATATAATATTCCGCTATCACTCATCTCTTTTAAAAATGGAGTCGGATTTAAAGGATTTCCAGACATACTTGTTCTTGCATAGGATGTTGACTCACCCAAGATATATACAATATTTGGCTTATCAAACTTATACTCTTCTTTATGCTCTGGCTTAACTACCCTTGCTAAACTAAGCTTTTTCGGGTCTTTGTCTTTTATGTTTAAAAGTTCTGCCACATAATCATAATACTCTTTAGTTTTTTCTTCATCATATTTTATATCTTTATTTTTTAACGTATTGGAAAAATATGTCACAGGGTTAGAAGCCAGGTATGATAAAAAATTATTTGATGAATAAAAGGCTTCACTCCATCTCCAAGGGTACCATTCAAATTTTCCATAACCAGAAAAAATATAAACGATACTAAACAGAGCATAAATATAGAATTTTTTCTTTCCGACAATCAGTTTGCTTTCTTGGTTATCAACTTTTTTGTACATTTTAATAAAAATAAAAAACATAAGTACTAAAAACAGAACTACTCCGGCAGATGTTGAAAAAATTGGGTATCCATCAATAAGCATTGACATAGCTGTTTTAATATTGTAAAAGTACCTTATGATGGTAGAGTCTACGAGTTTTTGGAAAAAATCATAGTATGCAAAGTTGATGACATACAGGTTTATAATTACAATGTTTGTAAGCATAATATAATTCATCCAAAAGTATTTCGCTCTTGTATGCTCAAATATTCCGATTTTTTTTATACCGCCAAAAAGTAATATAGGCAAATTTACAATTGCTATTAGTTGGATATCAAATCTTAGCCCCAACCAAAAAGAGTATGCCACTTCAGAAGATGAGTATTCTAGACCATTATCCCAAAATGCTATAAAAAACGCCACTCTTAAAATAGTAAGAACAATAACTTCTATGAAAAATACAAAAAGTAAAAACCTTAAATGTTTTGGTAAATTTAAATACATGTTTAATCTTTTAGTGCATAAAATGTGCTGTTTTCACCTGCACTTCTTGGTTTATAGTTCATTAAAAAATCACCTTTTTCTTTGCCGTCGGCAAACGAGCTTTTATATCCGAAACCTTCAACCATAAGTCTAGTCTTATCTCTTGCATCTGCATTATTCCAGTTTTCATACTCTATGCGGTATATAGCACTGTATATTTTTGCACGCCCTACTCCATGGTAACAGTGTATAAGAACAGGATAATTCGATTTATCATCTAATATTTCAAAAAATTTAGTCAATGTTTTTTTTGTTGGGACCTGTCCTGATGGTATATTCACATGTTTAATGTTTAAATTATTTTTTCTATTTACTTCACTAATTGCTTCATCTTCAGCATCTATATGTTTTTGTTGTGCTGGGTTTTGGCTATCCTGCACACCTGGGTCAAGTAAATCTATCACTGTCTTTATTTTATTGTCTACTAAAAAACTCTCAATTTTATTTGGATTAATCAATCCAGATTTATAAACTTTATTTTCACTAATTTCTCTAAATTTAAAATTTACATATACATCCCACAAATAATAAGTCAACACAATCAGCGCTACAAACGCTATACTTTTCCATACTGTTTTCAATCGATATCCTCTACTATAATAATTTTGAAATTATATCCAATTGAACTAAAATTTAAGTAACAGAAGATAAAATACGACAATGAAACAGCCATATAAATGGGATAATTATTCCGATCAGCCTTACCAATTAAAAGACAGAGGCTTTAAAAAGAAAATGAGAAAAAAAGAGTTTTATTCTCTCTTAAAAACTTTTTTTATTTCTATTGTTTTACTGCCATTATCATTAGTTTTAATGCCTTTTGTAAAAAGAAAAAAGATAAACTCAAATGATTTCTTCTGCCTAGGTGTAGATTACCAAAGAGAGCCAAAGCTAACTTTAGAACTTGTTGAAGAGCTAGAAGTCAAAAGGGTTCTAGTCCGCTTGAAACTATGGGAGATGGAGGCATTTCCTGAACTTAAAGAGTTTATAAAAGCTCTTGGAGATAAAAAAATCACATTAAAGATACTCCAGGACAGAGAGCATGTTGAAGATTTAGTGCTTTTAGAAAAAGATTTAGAGACAATTTTTTCTTCACTTAGCCTACATGTAGATATTTTTGAAATCGGGTCAACCATTAACAGAGCAAAATGGGGCTTTTTCAGCGTAGATGAATATAACCGTTTTTTTAAAACTGCATATGATTTAAAAACATCAAAATTTCCAGATGTAAAACTTATCGGCAGCGGTGTTATAGACTTTGAGTATCACTTCACAGCCCATACTCTATTTAACTTATTTAAATATCGCTACGATGGAATTTCCTCGCTGCTTTACGTAGACAGAAGAGGTGCGCCTGAAAATGGACAATTAGGATTTAATCTATCTGATAAAATAGCACTTCTAAGCACAATGGTATGGATTAGTCCAAAAGTGGGTCAAGAACTACATGTAACAGAGACAAACTGGCCTATTTCCGGCACTGCACCATATGCCCCTACTAGTGAACATGAGTGTATTGATGAAGAGCTGTATGCAGATTTTATGCTGCGATACCACCTTTTAGCATTTGCGTCACAACAAGTAGACTCTGTATCTTGGCATCAGCTTATTGCACCTGGTTACGGTCTTATTGACTCTAGAGATTCTATTAAAAAACGTTCAGCATTTACTACTTATAAATTTATGTTATCTAACTTAAAAAATGCGCAGTTTTTAAGGCTGGATATAAAAAGGGATTATTACATTCTTCAGTGTTTGGTAAACGGCACTCTTTTACAGATACACTGGAGTCTTAAGCCCACAACGTTAAAAAATGAAGATTTCTTTACAGTTTACTCGCGTGATGGGGAGATTATAGAAGACAAAACTTTAAATATAGGCTCGTCTGCGCTATATATTTATATTAAAGATGCGGTATAATTTTGGTATGAAAATTTTAATTATTTTACCAAACTGGCTTGGAGATGCCGTTATGGCAACTCCCGCTATTGAGCTTTTAGCATCACATTACCCAAATGCAGACTTTACATTTGTAGGAAGTTATGCTTCAATAGAAGCAATAAAGTATCACCCACTTTGCAAAAAAGCAATAGTTGATAAAACAAAAAAAGCTTCAAGCAGACTTCTTGCAACTTTTAAACTTGCCCGTGAATTAGGGGAGTTTAACTTAGCAATTTCTTTTAGAAACCACTTTTACTCATCTTTGCTTCTTAGATTTACAAATACTGTTGTCTGCATTGCAAAAAAATCTTGGCACTCTATGTTTTTGCTCTCTCATACACCAAGCATATCATCAAATCAGCACCTCTCAAAGCAGTATGCCAAACTAGCTATGACGGACGTAGACAGCTGGGACAACACTACTCCTGAACTTAAGCTCTACATAGAGGCAGAAATTTTCAAAAAACCCACTTTGGGGATAAATGCTGGTGCAACTTACGGGAGTGCAAAAAGATGGTATCCGGAGCGATTTGCAGATGTTGCAAAAGAATTTAGCAACAAGTTTGACATAATAATATTCGGCGGTCCAAATGAAGTTGAAATGGCTAACGAGATTGAGCAAAATTTAAAAGCTTCACATGTAGAAAATTATATAAATTTAGCAGCAAAGACTACAATTAAAGAGCTCTGTGCTAATATTGCCGGATGTTCACTATTTATTACAAATGACAGCGGTCCTATGCATGTAGCAGCTGCTTATCAAGTACCGACTGTTTCTATTTTTGGACCAACAAAGCATAAAGAGACATCACAGTGGATGAATAAAAAAAGCAAAATTGTAAGACATGAGCTGGATTGTGCTCCATGTATGAAAAGAGAGTGTCCTCTTGGACATCATGACTGCATGAAAGGTATTACAGCTTCTGAAGTTATAGAAGCTGTAAAAGAGCTGGATATTTGACTAAAAAGAGAACTTAAAACCTAGATATACTGACTTGTTGTATTCAACATCTCTTACTTTGTAGTTGGTGTCCAATGATCTATAGCCAAGTGTAACACGGCCGTTTTCTATCACCTCAGCATCTAAATTAACACGAAATTCTAAAAAACTATCTCCATCTTCCATACAAAGCACTTCAGAAGCATAGTACAAACTACCACCAAGATAAAATGGAATAACTGTAGCCAACGGCAATTTATAGCTCACCTCTGCACCTAAAGGGACAGATGTGAAATTTTTAGTGTGATTTAGTTTAAATCCTAACCCTAATTTTAGATTATCACTAACATCTTTCATCATCAGAAAATTCAACTCGCCATAATCATCTATACTTCTGGAGTCGCTGTGTCCCTCATCACCATTGAGATATTTTGCACCTAAAAAAATTGTAGCCGGTTCTACATTTTCATTAAACTGACCCATATCAAACTTCACATTAAGTTCGAGATCTGAATTGTTTACATTTATCTCTGCACTGTTCATTGCAAATACAGAAACTGCACCTGCAACTATTAAATTTAATTTTTTAAACATTTAATTTCCTTGAATTTTTTGAATTGTTTTTGTTGTACTTTTTCCATCAACAAAGTCAACTAATCTTAACTCATCAGCAAATTCTGTTCCGATGACATCTTTTCCTTTATAGTCTCCACCCTTTACAAGCACATGCGGTCTAATCATTTCAATCAAATTATGCGGTGTATCTTCTTCAAAGGGGACAACAAAATCGACAGCTTCGAGCGCTGCAAGAATATATGCTCTATCTTCTGCAACATTCACAGGGCGGCTTGGACCTTTTAGTCTTGAAACAGATTCATCTGAATTTAGTCCAACTATCAAAATATCCCCAAAACTTTTAGCAATCTGCAGATACTTTACATGCCCTACATGTAGAATATCAAAACAACCGTTTGTAAATACTACTTTTTTGCCATTATCTCTATATCTCTTTACTATTTTATCAATATCTTCAAAACTTTTAATATGCGCATCAGATCTGCTTTTATGAAGACTTGCCTCGTACTCTTCAATCTCATCAATTGTAACTGTAGCCGAGCCAATTTTTCCTACTACAACACCTGCTGCCAAATTTGAAAAAGCAGCGGTTTGCTCTATATTTTTCCCAACACTTAAAGCAAAAGCTATAGAGGCTATAACAGTATCTCCGGCACCTGTTACATCAAAAACCTCTTTTGCAACAGTTGGAAATATCTTAAGTTCATTTTCATAAGTAGCAATCCCGTCTTCTGAGAGAGTTATAAGTGAGACCTCTAAATTGCACTCTTTCTTAAGCTTCAACAATGCAGCTTCTAATGATGCGTTGTCTTTGATATTAATATTTGTGGCCAACATAGCCTCTTTCTTATTAGGTGTTAAAAGGTAAGCACCGCTATATTTTGAAAAATCACTCCCTTTTGGATCTACTAATACTTTTACACCGGCATCTCTACAAAGTTTTATGATTCCCTTACACAACGCTACAGTTAAAACACCTTTTCCGTAGTCTGATAAAATCACTGTATCAAACTCTGCAATACTCTTTGATAATGAGTCTAAAATTTCTTTTTCACTTGTGCTTGTTATCTCTTCTTTACTCTCGTTATCATATCTAAGTATTTGCTGAGAAACCGCAATAACACGACTCTTTTTAGATGTTTTTCTTCCATCTTGAGTTATAATAGATCTAGTTTCAACACCTATTTCTTTTAACATGTTAAGAAGTTCAGCACCATTATCATCACTCCCTATTACACTGCTAACACTAACTTCTGCACCAAGGGCTTTAAGATTGTTGATAACATTTCCTGCACCGCCTAGAACAGTTGTCTCCTTTGCTATATCTACGACCTGAACTGGTGCTTCAGGAGAGATTCTCTCACAGCTTCCCCACAAATAATGGTCTATCATCAAGTCGCCGACTACAAGTATCTTGGGGGTTGAATTTTTTAGTATCTGCATTATTTAACTTCTTCTTCATATGTTCGTCTGATTTCACTCACATAAGATTTAATCCCATCTTCTAATTCGTACCTTGGCTCATAACCCAAAACTTCTTTTGTTGAACTTATTTCTGCCTCTGTATGAAACTGGTAACTTCCAATAAAAGGGTTGGCAATATATTCACATGTCAAACTTGTTTCAAGCTCTTTTTGCAATATATCAACTATATCTTGAAAACTCCTAGCTTTAGCTGTTCCAACGTTATAAATTCCACTTTTTTTTGTAACCATTGCTTTTACATTTGCCTGAATAATATCTTCAATATATATAAAATCTCTAAGTATCTTATTGCTATTTTCAAAAAGTTTAGGATTTTTGCCTGCTAAAATTTGATGTCCAAACTGCAGAACCATTGAAGCTGTTGTGTTTTTAAAGTACTCTCTTGGACCATATACATTAAAGTATCTAAGCCCGACAATAGAGATATTAGAAGTTTTTATATACTCGCGGCTTAAATTATCCATGCTAAGTTTTGAGAATCCGTAAACATTTTGCGGTGCTTCGCGGCCAACTATTTGCGGCGACTCGGCATTTCCGTAAGTTGCTGCAGATGAGGCATAAATCATATTAGCATTATGTCTCACAGCGAGATTTAGTAAATCTTTGTAAGCATTTACATTTGTCTTTATCATTAGGTCTTGCTCAAGCGCCGTTGTATCTGATATAGCAGCCTCATGAAAGATGTAGTCAAATTTATAGTTACTCTCTAATTCAAGCAGTAAATCCTTGTCATTTATATCTCCGCTGATTACTTCTCCGCTAAAGCCGATTAAGTTCTTAAAATGGCCGAAACTTCTTAAATTGCCATTTGAAAGTGTTTCTCCGCTTCTAAAACTATCAAGGACAACTACTTTAGCGTATGGATGGTTCTTTTGAAAATAAAATGCCAAATTCGAGCCTACAAAGCCAGCCCCGCCAGTTATTAAAATTGTTTTATCTTTTAAAGTATCTTTTATATATTGCACTAACTCTTTCCTTTTTACCCAACTTAATTAATAAAATAATAGCAGATTAACTATTAACAAGTATTTAAGAAAAGAATAACTATAATTTGTCCGAAATTAAAACCTTAAGGAAATAGAAAATGAAAAAAATCGTTGCTTCAATTGTTGCTTTAACTGCAACTACAGCTTTAATGGCTGGTGTAAATGCTGGTGCTTGTCAAGGGTGTCACGGTGGAGACTTTAGCAAAGCTGCTCTAGGTAAATCTAAAAATGTTGCTGAAATGACTCACGCTGATATCGCTACTGCTCTTAAAGGTTACAAAGCTGATACTTACGGTGGAGCAATGAAAGGTCTTATGAAAGGTCAAGTTGCAAAATACTCTGACGCTGATTTAGACGCATTCGCACTAACAATCGGTAAATAATTTACCTGAGTTGCCTATTTTTGGCGACTCAACTTCTACATGTAGGCTTATTCTGGTCTATAATTTTTCTTTAATTCCTCCTTTTTACGCTCTTTTCTCACTGCATCGTTTAGTTCATCTTCTCCATCAAATTTCGCAGCATTTAAAAACTTCTCTTCATCATCGAATTGCCCACTTTTAATTGCCCATAAAAATGCAAACAGAGCAATTGCGCCCAAAAACACAGATGCGCCAAGCATCATAGCTATAACCCAGCTGTCCACAATTAACTCCTATTCCATTTATAGCGAATTCTCAGCGAGTTGCCAACAACGAGAAGTGAACTAACACTCATAGATATTGCGGCAATCAGGGGGATTATATACCCCGCCATTGCCAATGGTATAGTCACGGCATTATACGCAAGTGATATAAATAGATTTTGCTTTATTAGTCTAAATGTAGTACGACTTATTTTAAACGCATCTTCAAGTGATTTGAGTGAATCATCCAATAGCACTACATCACCAACCTCTATAGCTATATCACTGCCACTTCCCATAACTATCCCGATATCTGCTGATGCTAAGGCCAAAATGTCATTAACGCCATCTCCAACCATAACAACAGTTTTACCATTTGCATGAAGCTCTTTTATATATTCTGATTTATTTTGAGGTGTCTGTTCATAAAGAACGGTGTTTATTCCAACTTCATTTGCTATATTATAAGCCACCTTAGCATTATCACCAGTTAGCATTATAATATCAATACCTTTTTGTGTTAAATTTTTTACCAGTTCACATGCTCCAGGTTTTATTTTATCGCTCAATTCAAATATGGCCAATACTTTTTTGTCTACTGCAAAATAAAAAATCGTGTTGTCACTTGAAAACTCTACATCTATTTTATTCTCAATTAGCAGTTTTTTGTTGCCGCCTAGTAATTCAAAGTTTTTATATTTAGCATTAATACCAAGAGAAGATATCTGAGTAAACTCATCAAACACTATATCAATAATATTTTCATCTTCTTTTTTTAAATACTCAAAAATACCATTTGCTACAGGATGATTAGAAGATTTCACCAATGAGTAGAGAAGTTTTTTATCAAAATCCCCATATACATGCTCCTTTATAACTTCTGGCTTTCCAACTGTTATAGTTCCTGTTTTATCTAAAACAAGAGTGTCCGCTTTTGCCATAGTCTCTATCTGAGCAGCCTCTTTAAAAAGTATTCCTCTTGATGCCCCAAGACTTAAACCAACCAATGTTGCAACTGGTGTGGCCAAAGCCAAAGCACATGGACAAGCGATTATAATCACAGAAATACCTACCATAAATGATATCTCAAAGCTGTGCGGCCAAAGCCACCACACAAAAAATGTCAAAAAAGAGAGTGCCAAAATAGCCGACGAAAAATGCTCAGATAATCTGTTTGCCATCTGCTGAATCTTTGGTTTTTTATTTATTGCAGATTCTAAGAGGGAAACTAATGTAAAAAGTGTAGAGTGCTCAAAATCTTTAGTCGCTTTGAAGTGAATATCAGCGTCAATACTTGTTGTACCACTAACGACACTCATTCCTACACTTTTATATACAGGCTCACTCTCCCCTGTCAGATTTGATTCATCAAATGAGCCGTTTCCTTTTATTATCTCGCCATCAAGCAAAACTTTCTCACCGGAAGAGACTATTATAACATCGCCTACATGCACATCATCAAGCTTGCATGTAACAATCTTATCATCCTTTACAATATTTACTTCACTTGGAATCTGTTTAGTAATATTATCTAGAGTATCAGCTGCATTTTTTTTGCTCAATACCTCCAAAAATTTACCAATTAATACAAATGTAATAATCATACTTACTGAATCAAAGTAAGCCTCACCCTCTTGCAAAACAGTTATATAAATAGAGTAAACGTATGTAAGAGCTGCCCCTGTTGCAACTAGCAAGTCCATATTTACAACTTTTGTTTTTAAACCGTAATAAGCGCCTCTAAAAAAGACCCATCCGCTATAAAAGAGGACTGGTGTAGCAAGTAATCCCTCTGCTATATTTAAAATAGTTTTGATATCCTGAGTAATTCCACTAAAATATCCAGCATATTGAGCAACTGCTATCCACATAATATTCATAGAAGCAAAAATAGCAACCGCCATTTTTAAATAGTAAGATTTTCTCTCTTTGTTAGCATATGACTCTTGCGTTGATGAATCATAAGCAAATGCGTTATAACCAATGGATCGTATCATGTCTATAATGGACGAGAGTTTTACAATATCATCTGCCCAAACAATTGTAGCTTTATTGTTTGTGAAGTTAATATTAGCTTCAACAACTCCATCCATCTTATTCAAAGCTTTTTCATTTAGCCATACGCAAGCTGAGCAGTGAATTCCTTCTATGATTAAAGAGACTTCTCTAAACCCATCACTGTTAGTCTTCACAAACCTATCATAAAAAGATGGGCTATTGAAGTTTATTGAGTCTTCAAAATTTTCACGAGGAGGTGTTAGTTTAATATTATTAGATTTTTCATAAAAACTATCTAACCCCTCATCACGTAAAAGATGAAAAACTCCCTGACAACCCCTGCAACAGAAGTAGTTATTAGCATCTTTAATCATAAGAGATTTGTCAAATTCCAAATGACAATGTGAGCAAATAACTTTATTGTACAAGTTCAAATTTTCCAAATTTTCTATTTTTTTCCAATTTTTCCCATGGTTCAACATATCCATTCATGCAGATATAAACTCCATACTCATCTACACCTTTTGCAAATCCAATTGCCATACCAAGATTTAGGCTAGCTTCTACCTGGTCAATTTCAAATGGCTTCATTGATCCTACTAAGACAATTGCTCTATCATCAAATATAGCACCTAAAAACTGAGCAGTTTCTCTCATAGTGTCTGTTCCATGTACAATCACAAAAACATCATCTTTAGATTCCATTATAATATTTGCCAATATTTTTCTGTCATCAATAGTCATATCTAATGAATCTTTATAAACAACACCTGCTAAGTCGTATGAGGACTCTACACTGATAAGTATTCTGTTTATAGCATCATTATCATATGGAACTTCAAGCTCTCCGGTTAGAGAGTTGTATCTTTTATTAAAAGTGCCACCGCTATTTAGTATTAGCATTATATATTTCCTCTAGTTTTGAAACTACTTTTGTAGCTTTAGATTTTTTATTAGTAGCTTTCTCATCAAAAAGATATGTTTCTAAAAGTCCAGCATTTAGTCCGGCTTCAATATCTCTCTCTTTATCCCCAACTATAATAGAGTTTTTCAAATCAATATTAAACTCTTTACTTGCATTAAAAAGCATCCCAGGATGTGGTTTTCTGCAACTGCACTCTCCAGAAATAGTAGGGTGATGTGGACAAAAATAAACTTTTTTTATCTCAATTTTGTTTCTAGCAAACTCTTTAATCATCCATGAAGACAAAATATTAAAATCATCTTCAGTATAATATTTTCTAGCTATCCCAGATTGGTTTGTAACTACTATAATTATATATCCTAAATTTTGATAGTATTTACAAAGGTTAAATATACCATCAATAAATACAAAGTCTTCGATTTTATAAAGATAATTTATTTCAACATTAATAACACCGTCTCGGTCTAAGAATAGAGCTTTTGTCATAAAACTCAGCCTACTCCGTTTCCGAAAGTCTCTTTTTCAATAATATCACATATTATATGTCCTATAAGTATGTGAGCCTCTTGTATTCTTGGGGTAGACTCAGATGGAACAACTAAAGCTATATCAGCAAGTTTTGCCATCTCACCGCCATCTCTGCCAGTTAAAGCGACAGTTGTAATACCTTTTTCTTTTGCACTAATAAAAGCATTAATGATATTTTTTGAATTTCCAGAAGTAGAGATACCAATAAAAATATCGCCTTTTTGCCCCATACCTTCCAATTGGCGTGAAAAAACTTTATCATATCCATAATCATTTCCGATAGCCGTAAGATTGGAAGTATCTGTTGTAAGAGCCAAAGAAGGTATTGAGGGCCTATCAAAACAATATCTGCCAACTAATTCTGCCGCAATGTGTTGTGCATCTGCTGCACTTCCACCATTACCGGCTAAAATTGTTTTTTTATCACCTTTGTATAATTCAACACATAACCTTGAAACCTCTTCAATTTTGTTTAATAAATCTTCATTGTTATAAATATCTTGTTTTGTTTCATAAGATTTTTTTATTTGATCTTTAATATAATTTTTCATACAATTTCCTATTATAATATACAAAATGATAGCACATTATTAATTGTTAAATCGTAAAAGTAATAGTAAAAATAGTAAGTTTAAAAAATATAAAATAGTTTTTGCATAATAAATCAGATATATAGATTATTAAGTAAAAAATTTGATTTAATAAAGATAAATTAGTTTGAAAGTAAGTTAATTAAATGATTGTTAGTAAAGATTAGAAGTAAATTGATCAACTAGGCAGCGACCTACATTTCCACACCTGAAAGATGCAGTATTATCAGCGATGAGAGGCTTAGCTTCTGGGTTCGGAATGGAGCCAGGCGTTTCCCTCTCTCTATAGCCACCTAGACAATCAAGTGTAAAGACATCTAGATGTTCTTACATTTGACTGTTAGAGTCAATTAAAGTGAGTGTTTATACTATTTCTAGTATACATTATTGTTTAAGTCAACATTTTTTCTAAATAACTGTATCAGTACACGGTTCATTAAATAGTGTGTTTACACTAAGTAAGGTAGTGAACGAAGTTGTGTTCTATTCAAAGAACTGTAAAAAAAGACAAACGTACTATTAGTACTGGTCAGCTAAACATATTACTATGCGTACACACCCAGCCTATCAAGCTTGTAGTCTTCAAGCGTACTTCAGGGAACGTTCATCTTGGAGTTGGCTTCCCGCTTAGATGCTTTCAGCGGTTATCTCATCCATGCGTAGCTACCCAGCGATGCTCTTGGCAGAACAACTGGTGCACCAGTGGCATGTCCAACCCGGTCCTCTCGTACTAGGGTCAGCTCTCCTCAACGTTCCTACGCCCACGGAAGATAGGGACCGAACTGTCTCACGACGTTCTGAACCCAGCTCGCGTACCGCTTTAAATGGCGAACAGCCATACCCTTGGGACCTGCTCCAGCCCCAGGATGCGATGAGCCGACATCGAGGTGCCAAACCTCCCCGTCGATGTGAGCTCTTGGGGGAGATCAGCCTGTTATCCCCGGCGTACCTTTTATCCTTTGAGCGATGGCCCTTCCACACAGAACCACCGGATCACTATGACCGTCTTTCGACTCTGCTCGACTTGTATGTCTCACAGTCAGTCCGGCTTGTGCCATTATACTCTACGGTGGATTTCCAACCCACCTGAGCCGAACTTTGTAAGCCTCCGTTACTTTTTAGGAGGCGACCGCCCCAGTCAAACTACCCACCAGACATTGTCCTCGCACAAGATAATTGTACCGAGTTAGCTATCAGAATATTCAAGGGTGGTATCTCAAGGATGCCTCATCATAAACTGGCGTCTATGAATCAAAGGCTCCCACCTATCCTGCACGTGAATATCCCAATAGCAGTGTCAAGCTATAGTAAAGGTGCACGGGGTCTTTCCGTCTTTCCGCGGGTAGGAGGAATTTTCACCTCCACTACAATTTCACTGGATCCATTGTTGAGACAGCTCCCATCTCGTTACGCCATTCATGCAGGTCGGTATTTAACCGACAAGGAATTTCGCTACCTTAGGACCGTTATAGTTACGGCCGCCGTTTACTTGTGCTTCATTTCAATGCTTCGCAGAGCTAACAAATCCATTTAACATTCAAGCACCGGGCAGGCGTCACACCCTATACATCCTCTTACGAGTTAGCAGAGTGCTGTGTTTTTGGTAAACAGTCGGGAGGGACACTTTGCTGCGACCCGTCAATGCTTTGGAGAGTAAATCTCCTAACAAATAGGGCACACCTTATACCGAAGATACGGTGCTAGTTTGCAGAGTTCCTTAACAATGGTTCATCCACGCGCCTTAGAATACTCATCTCACCCACCTGTGTTGGTTTACGGTACGGGCAACGGTTGTTCTCGTTTAGAGGCTTTTCTCGGCACGACAGTATCATCGATTCTCCGCGCTGGCCGAAGCCATTGCAGAGCCTGTAAGATCTCGGTCGAATGACAAACGGATTTTCCTATTTGTCGACCTACGTCCTTCGACCCACTATTCCATCAGTGAGCTCGATTAACTCTATGCGTCCCCCCATCACTCAAACGAACAACCGTCGGTATCGGAATATTAACCGATTTGCCATCGTCTACCCCTTTCGGACTCGACTTAGGTCCCGACTAACCCTACGATGACGAGCATCGCGTAGGAAACCTTGGGTTTACGGCGAAGAAGATTCTCACTTCTTTTCTCGCTACTCATGCCTGCATGCTCACTTCCATCCGCTCCAGCACTCCTTACCGGTGTACCTTCAACGCTGAATGGAACGCTCTCCTACCACTCATAGTAAACTATGAATCTAGAGCTTCGGTGCTTGTCTTAGCCCCGTTATATTTTCGGCGCAAAATCGCTAGACCAGTGAGCTGTTACGCTTTCTTTAAAGGGTGGCTGCTTCTAAGCCAACCTCCTGGTTGTCACAGCAACTTCACATCCTTTTCCACTTAGACAAGACTTTGGGACCTTAGCTGCTAGTCTGGGTTGTTCCCCTCTCGACGATGGATTTTATCACCCACCGCCTGACTCCCGAGGTTACACATGAAGTATTCGGAGTTTGATAGGGTTTGGTACCGCGGTAAGCAGCCCTAGCCCTGTCAGTGCTCTACCCCTTCATGCTAATGCTCGAGGCTATACCTAAATATATTTCGGAGAGAACCAGCTATCACTGAGTTTGATTGGCCTTTCACCCCTATCCACAAGTCATCCCAAAAGTTTTCAACCTTTACGGGTTCGGTCCTCCACTGGCTCTTACACCAGCTTCAACCTGCTCATGGATAGATCACTCAGTTTCGGGTCTGCAGCATCTGACTAATTCGCCCTATTAAGACTCGCTTTCGCTACGGCTTCTCGTTTGATTAACCTTGCCAGATACCACAACTCGCAGGCTCATTATGCAAAAGGCAGTCCGTCACACTTGTCTTACGACAATAGTGCTCCGAATGATTGTAAGCCATAGGTTTCAGGTTCTATTTCACTCCGCTCACCGCGGTCCTTTTCACCTTTCCCTCACGGTACTTGTTCGCTATCGGTCTAGTAGTAGTATTTAGGGTTGGAGGGTGGTCCCCCCATATTCAGTCAAGATAACACGTGTCCCGACCTACTCGTTCCTTAGTCTAGTACCATATAAATGTTTTCGCTTACGGGGATATCACCCTCTATGTCCACTCTTTCCAAAGTGTTCGGCTAACAAATATATTATCACTAAGTGCCCTAATCCCATTTCGCTCGCCGCTACTATGGGAATCTCGTTTGATTTCTTTTCCTTCAGGTACTGAGATGTTTCACTTCCCTGAGTTCGCCCCCCGTAGGGTAACATGACTCGCGCCATGCTGGGTCGCCCCATTCAGAAATCCCCGGATCAAAGCTCTTTGGCAGCTCCCCGAGGCTTATCGCAGCCTAATACGTCTTTCATCGCCTCTACTAGCCAAGGCATCCACCTATGGCCCTTAATATCTTTTTTTCTAATTTGCGTTCACTACCTTACTTAATGTATCTCTACTTAAAGCAAGTCAGTGTACTGTTGATTGTAGTTATTTAGTTAATATAATTAATAATTGAATAAATTCTTTTATCTTTTATATATGTTGACTTTGACAATAATAATTTAATGAACGATAGACTTTGAAGTCTAATCTAAACTCTCTGTTAAGAACTTAGATTAAGCTTTTTCTATTAATAAATGATGAAATGGTGGAGAATAGCGGGATCGAACCGCTGACCTCCTGCGTGCAAGGCAGGCGCTCTCCCAGCTGAGCTAATTCCCCATTTCAAATGAACACAGATCACTGAAAACTAAGCAAGCAAACAAACTAATAACTAATATTATCTCTCGTGAGATTTTCTTTGTATGTCAATTCAAATGAATGATTGACTTTACTCTAGAAAGGAGGTGATCCAACCGCAGGTTCTCCTACGGTTACCTTGTTACGACTTCACCCCAGTCGCTAATTCCACCGTAAGTGGTAGCCCCCCGAAGGTTAGCTTCCCAATTTCGGGTGAAATCAACTCCCATGGTGTGACGGGCGGTGAGTACAAGACCCGGGAACGTATTCACCGTAGCATTGCTGATCTACGATTACTAGTGATTCCAGCTTCATGAAGTCGAGTTGCAGACTTCAATCCGAACTGAGAGACGCTTTGTGAGATTGGCTCCACCTCGCGGTATTGCAACTCTCTGTACGCCCCATTGTAGCACGTGTGTAGCCCTAGCCATAAGGGCCATGATGACTTGACGTCGTCCTCACCTTCCTCCTCCTTGCGAAGGCAGTCTCCCTAGAGTGCCCAGCTTAACCTGCTGGCAACTAAGGACGAGGGTTGCGCTCGTTGCGGGACTTAACCCAACATCTCACGACACGAGCTGACGACAGCCGTGCAGCACCTGTTTTCAAGTTCCCCGAAGGGCACCACTCCATCTCTGGTGTGTTCTATCAATGTCAAGGCTAGGTAAGGTTCTTCGCGTATCTTCGAATTAAACCACATGCTCCACCACTTGTGCGGGTCCCCGTCTATTCCTTTGAGTTTTAATCTTGCGACCGTACTCCCCAGGCGGAACACTTAATCTGTTAAGTGCATCACCGAGATGACAAGCATCCCGACGACTAGTGTTCATCGTTTAGGGCGTGGACTACCGGGGTATCTAATCCCGTTTGCTCCCCACGCTTTCACGCCTTAGCGTCAGTAATGTTCCAGGAGATCGCCTTCGCTTTAGGTATTCCTAGTGATATCTACGGATTTTACCCCTACACCACTAATTCCATCTCCCCCTCCCATACTCTAGGTTGGAAGTTTCAAGTGCAGTTCTACAGTTAAGCTGTAGGATTTCACACCTGACTTTCCAACCCGCCTACGCGTCCTTTACGCCCAGTGATTCCGAGTAACGCTTGCACCCTCCGTATTACCGCGGCTGCTGGCACGGAGTTAGCCGGTGCTTATTCATGAGCTACCGTCATTTTCTTGACTCATAAAAGGAGTTTACACACCGAAATGCGTCATCCTCCACGCGGCGTTGCTGCATCAGGGTTTCCCCCATTGTGCAATATTCCTCACTGCTGCCTCCCGTAGGAGTCTGGTCCGTGTCTCAGTACCAGTGTGGCGGATCATCCTCTCAAACCCGCTACCCGTCATTGCCTTGGTGAGCTCTTACCTCACCAACAAACTGATGGGATATAGTCTGATCTTCAAGCGAAAAAACGTTTCCCAACTCTACTTAAGTAGAGAAGGTATATCCAGTATTAATCATCGTTTCCAATGGCTATCCCGGTCTTGAAGGTACATTAACTATATATTACTCACCCGTGCGCCACTAATCAGAAGAGCAAGCTCTTCTTCATCGTTCGACTTGCATGTGTTAAGCACGCCGCCAGCGTTCACTCTGAGCCAGGATCAAACTCTCCATAATTAATTATGTAAAGAACACATTGCTGTGCATTACTGATCATTGCCCAAGATTATTAAATCATTGGCTTTGTTGCCACTCGCTATAAATAGCTAGTGGACTTTTTTGTATAGTATCTATTTCTATTGGGTATCTATATTGCTATAGACCAAATAGAATAGACGGTTGTTGTTATATTAGTTATTTCTAAGTAAACTTATAGTGACTAACTAACTAATTCGTTATTAGTTATTTCGTCTGTTTACTTGCTTAGTTTTCAATGATCTCAAACATATTCAAAAGCTTCTACTCGAAGTCTCTCTAGGCCTTAACTTAAGGTCTCATTGTTTGTGGATGGGAATTATAGGAGATTATTTATTCAATGTCAAGGCTTTTTTAAAAGAATTTAAAAAGTTTTTCTGGAGTGTTTAGTTTTGGTGTTTAAATATATTAGTTATTATAATATATGAGCATATCCTGTTTCAGGTTCTATTGCGATAACTATCTCGTTGTTATTATTTGCTGTTGCATTACTGCCTGTACAAGTTTCGATACATAACTTAATATTTATCGTTGATATTGCCAACCTATGTTGAGGACTATTTATAACAGACGCTACCCCAGAATCAGTATTTCCTCGATATGGTCTTCCTAAACTATCAAATATTACACCATTTGAAGTAGAACCTGTTGACCCTCCAGAAACTACAAAATCTTGAATACTATACTTATTACCAATATCAAGTAAATTAGTTAACCTCTCAGAACTATCATTTGCAAAATTATTATCTTCTGTACCTATCAAAAAATTTCTATTATTTAGAGGATTGACTGCTACTTCAGAATTACTATATACAAGGTCTGAGTCTGGATTACCATTATATGCACCTTGACGTTCAGAAAATATCATGTATGATATAGTTCCATTTGCATTAGAAAATGATATCTGCCATCGTCCCAAATACCACTGATTATTTACAACATCAAACTTATCATCAACCATAGCAAGGTGTTGTGTGTATCTAATATGTGAAATAACCTGAGTAGCTGCTTCGCTTAGTGAATTTGATTGAGTTCTTGGAATTGCAACCGCTGCCAAAATACCAACAACAACAATAACCATTACCAATTCCAACATAGTAAATGCTTTTTTCATATATAGTCCATTAAATATATTTATTACAAGTATATCAAAAAGATTTAAAAATTAAAACTGATGTATAAAAAAGTGCTAGATTAGGAGGAGATTGAAGTTTTCAAGGAGAGAGTTCTCCTTGAATTTAGAAAATTATATTATATTTTTTCTGCCATTTGAACATCGTAAAGAATGTCAGACATTGGGTGTCTGTACATTGGCATTGCAAGACGTTTTTCATCTAGTACGTGACCGATAAAACCGATTGTACGACCTAAAATAAAGAATGAGTTAAGAGTACCTGATTCAATAAATTCATTGATTTCAGCTTCATCATAACCAAGTGCTCTCCACATGTCTACCATTAAGATACCAATTGTACCATCAACATTAAGAATAAGATTCTCTTTTTTAGATGTAGTCAATTGCTCAACAGTTAATGCGTAGTCAAGTAAAGGTGTTGATGGAAAATACTCACGAGCAAATTTCTTAAGACCTTCAACACGTAAGTCTGGGTTTTTAAGAGATTTAATTCTATGTCCAATACCTGGAATTGGAACACCTTCACCTTTCATGTAGTTCAAGAATGCTTTAGGATCCATATTGTTATCATCAGCATGTTTGAAATACTTAGCAGCGCCATCTATAGCACCACCAAATCTTGGACCGATAGTTAAAAGACCAGTTACAAGTGACTCAACAACTGATTTTCCTGCACGAGCTGTTACTTTTGCATTATGAGCACCAGAAACAGCAGGACCGTGGTCAGCAACAGTTTTGATTACTGTTTCAATAAACTCAGTAGCCCATTTTGGATACTGTTTTTTGAACCATAATAGTGATACAACATCACCGATACCTTTACCAGTATCAGGAGTAGCAACAGAAGAGATTGGGAAACCTGCATATGTTGCTTCGTCGCCTCTATCATCAGAAATCGTACAAATAAACTCTTTAGACTTTCTAACGCTAGGACAAAGACTCATTTCAGGTTCAGGGATGTCAGCAAGTTTCAAGTCATTAAATACTTTATTAATCATAATTGGTAAATCATTAAATGATGCTGGTACATGTATACCAACTTCAGCCATTGCTCTGTTTTTATATTCAGCTGTTTCCATTTCGCCATTTGCAGATGCACCTGCGTGACCAAACTGAACACCACTATCGTAGTATTTAGCAATTGTACCTATACACCAAGCAATAACCGGTTTCTTGATTTTGCCTTCTTTTATAGCTTCAATTACCTTATACTCTTCCGTACCGCCAACTTCACCAAGTAGAATCATATATTTTACTGCTGGATTTTTTTCCATTCTTAACATGTTGTCAATAAATACAGATCCAACAAATCTATCCCCACCAATAGCAACACCCTCAGCAATACCGTCAGCATTTATAGAGATAATGTTAGAAAGTTCATTAAATAAACCTCCTGAACGCGTTACAAGTCCACATGAACCTGCACGGTGAAGTTTTGATTGAACAATATTTTCAATTGTTCCACCAATATTTGCAATTTTAAATGCACCTGGAGCGATTGCACCAACAGTAGCCGGCCCAATAACAATAACATTTTGCTCACGAGCAAATTCATTCATTTTACGAGCTAGTCTCTCAGGGATACCTTCAGCTGTAATCATAATTGAGCTGAATCCGCCAATATTTAAAGCTTCCATAGTTACTTCATAAGCAGTTCTAAAAGATGCAAAATTTAAAAGTACATCAGCTTGAGGCTGAGCAGCTTTTGCAGCAGCTGTAGTTTTATAAAGCGGCACCATGATTTCATCCGGTCCATAAAAAAACTTCTCAAATTTATTCCCGCTTGTAGGAGCTACTATAGCAGCTACCGAAGGAGTTTTTCTTTGAATTGTGTAATCGTAATCCAACATTCTTTGAATTGCCGTAGTGTTGTTATTCCAAAAAATTGCTTGTGTATTTTTAGTAAATAGTTGTACCATATTTTCCCCTTACTTCGCTAATGCCATACGCACGATATCTGTAACGTGAGTTTCTGGACCATATACTTCTATATAAAGGCCAAGTCTGTCAGCAGCCTCTTTAATATCTTTTAGACCTTTTTCATAATTTGGTCCACCACGGCGAACATAAATTTTTGTATTATGCTCTCTCATTTTTTCTGCGTATGTTTCAAATGACTGAATAATACCAGTAAAAGTTTTTGCAACATCTGTAAAGTTTGCAATAGCTCCACCAATTATAAGTATTTTATCTTTGCCTTGAGGGTCTTTATGTCTTGTCATCAAGTCAATTAAAGTATCTGCATAAAACTTAGTCTCACTTGTAGTTGGACCACCAGAATATTCACCATAATTTGCTAAGTCATCAATACCAGCTAAATCAGCGATAGTATCAGCATATACAACTGAAGCACCACCACCGGCAACCATTGTCCAAATTCTAGCTTCTGGCTTAAGTATTGTAAGTTTCAGTGAAGCACCAGATTTACTATCAGCATCTTCAATAGCTAAAACTTCAGGAGATTTTTCTTCCATACCAAATGAAGTTGGATAATCTACGTCACCCCACTCATCTACCATCATAAATCCAGCAGTATCATCTAATTTTGCAACCATATCTAATAACTCAATTTTATTGCCTTGCATTACAAAAGGGTTAATCTCCAAATATGCAAAATTTAACTCTCTGTACGCTCTGAAAAAACCAATCGCAAACTCTGCAAACTTAGCTTTGTCAGCAGCTGCTACATCTGTAGGAATATGTGCTTTAATTTTGTTGGCAATTTGCTCTTCAGTATCAGTAATAGCAAAAGCTACTTCAGTAACTTTCTCATCCCAACCCTCTTCAACTTCCATACCACCTTCGGCTGACATGTAAAGCATATCATAGTCACCAACACATGTAGCAGAGATATAATACTCTTCTTCTTGAGCGTGAGGAGTGAATGGCTCAACTACAAAGTGTGTCAACATATCTGTTTTAGCTTCACCTGATGGAGTATCACCATCAAATGAAAAATATACTGTTTGCTCAGAAGATGATTTCTCATTAATCCAGCTAGTAGCTTTTGCTAAAGAAACATCACCTGGTTTAGCATCTTTAAAAAGTACTAGACCATTCTTACCTCTTTTTCCAAACAACATATCCGGCTTAGCAACAAGTGCTTTTTCTTTTAACCAAGATTTACTCTTTGCGGCCTCTGTTAATTCTGATCCGTTTTGAACCATTACAGTTTCATAAGCATAAGTAAAATTTGGAAAATACTTATTCCAATGTTTTGCTAAAATTGATTTTGCGTCAAATTCTCTAATCGATTTTTGAGCCATTGCAACTCCCTATTTTTAATTTACGAAATTTTATCATATTGTTAATTAACTAAGTACCCTTTAGAGAGTTCTAATATAAAATATATTTAATTTATGTTTACTTTGGTAACAAATGCCGAATACACAACTCTATTTTTGTAACTTATCGTTACACTATTGTCCTTCAATGAGTCAAAAGCGTTTTCTTCTAGCTTGTTATTGTTGCATTTGGTTACACCGTAAAATTTTAATCTTTTTGACATCCTCATATCTGTACTAACACAAAATATACCTCTGTTTTTTAATTCACTTGCTAACTCTTTTGCAACATGCATCTTGTAAGAAAAATGTTTTTCAGGGTTTTCGATTATATGATATAAATATTGATTAAATAACACTGCAGAACTATTTATTAATAATAATGCCAGTGAAACAATAAAGATAACTCTATAACTTTTTCTAAACTTATTTAATCTAACTCTATAAGAGTGTTCAAAAGTCTGCGCTATCAAAGGAAGAGCCAATATAAGGTATGGAGCGAATTCTTCTATGTTAACTCTTTGTCTAAATGAAAGCAACAGAGACACTATAAATGCAACTGAAGACATAAACCACAATAGCTCAATATCTTTAGTTAAGTACCTTTTATATAATACGTAAAATATATACACAAAAATAATAGGGGTAAAAATTGCAGCATATATGCCGATTGAATCTAGTATATGTCCACTTGGAGAACCATGCACATCTATTCCGTAAAACAAGAAAGAGAGTGAAAATAGCACTAAATTATAAATAAAAAAAACATTATCTTTTTTATATAGCGAATACACTGCTAAAGATAAAAACAGATATACAAAACCACTACTGACAAACAAGTAACTGCCTAATAAAAAGTAGATAAATTTGGACGAATAGTTTTCATAAGCATATACAAACAAAAGCAATCCAAATAATATCAAGCCAGCTTCATCAACAATAATAGCAGAACTTATGACTCCTGGTAATAAAACAAATATTAGTATAAGCCAAATTCTATTTCTTTGAATTTTTACATATTTTTTAGATATTAGATACATCAGTATTGTGCTTAGTATATGGAGGGTAATCATAGGAAGCCGTAAGGCAAAGTCATTTTGTCCAAAAAAATAAATAGAAGCTTTCACAATTGATTGCAAAAATGAAAATTCACCATAAAGAAGTGATACTTCGTAATATGATGCAGACAATTCTACCGTTTGCAAAATAAGTATAAATGCATCTAATCCTAATATTAAGAATAAGATGTATCGAATATTCATATTTTTAAAAAGTTTCCAATAATTTCGTGCCCAAACTGACTCATAATAGACTCAGGATGAAACTGAACACCGTAAATTTCTCTATCTTTAACTTTTAAAGCCATTATTTCATTATCATCAGTGCTGTATGCCGTTGGCTCAATATCACTTGGAAGTGAATCTTTTTCCACAATGAGGGAGTGATATCTTGTTGCAATAAACTCTTGAGGTATATCTTTAAATATCCTACATGTAGAGCTCTGTTTCATGACGGATGTCTTTCCGTGCATCATATTTTTAGCTCTAACAACATTTGCTCCAAACACTTGCGCAATACTTTGATGACCTAAACAAATGCCAAGTATTGGCAATTTATCTTTAAAGTGCTCAATAACTTTTAGTGTAACACCTGCCTCATCTGGGGAGGCAGGTCCTGGAGAGATAATAATCTTCTCCGGGTTAAGTGCTTCTATCTCTTGAACACTCATTTCATCATTTCTAATAATTTTCAAATCAGCACCCAATTCCCTGCAGTACTGAACAATATTATATGTAAAACTATCATAATTATCTATCATTAAAATCATATTTATTTTTATCCTCTGTCAAAAGACTGTTTGCGCGTATTATATCATTTTCAAAATAGATACCGCTTTAATCAATATCAGTTTTGAATCTGCTTTTTATTAGTTAATTGCTGTAGATAGTTTGAAATATTTATTAGTGAAAACGTTACTAAAAAAATCATAAGTCCAGGAAAAAAACTAACCCACCAGGCAATCTCTACAACATCTTTTCCACCGCTTAAAATTGTTCCCCAGCTCATCTGTGGGGCAACAATCCCTAAGCCCAAGAAACTAAGACCAGACTCTGCCAATATTGCACCGCCAACACCAAAGGTAAAACTAACAAAATATATAGGAGCCAAAATAGGGGCGTAATATTTAAATAAAATTTTCAATTTACCAACTTTAGCAATGTTTAGTATCTTTATATATGGCTGTGATGTTATTTTGAAACTCTCTGAACGAATCAATCTTGCCGTGGTCATCCAGCCTGTAATTGATATAATTACAATTAGCACCCATGCAGAAGCATTTACGTAACTAACTAATGCCAAAAGAAGAAAAAAAGTTGGAAATGTCAAAAACAGATCAACCAAAACTATAAAGCCTTTGTCAACCGCTCCTCTAAAGTATCCAGCCATAGAACCAAAAACCAAACCTGCAACAGAGGCAATAAAAGCACTTCCAACACCGATAGTAAGTGAAATTTTCCCACCCTCCATCAATCTTGCCAAGATATCTCTTCCTAATCTATCTGTACCTAATAAGTTTTCCATAGAAGGAGGAAGTAATATAGATTTACTATCTAAATTATAAGCATCTATACCATAAAAAAATGAGCCTAAAAAAGAAAAAAGAAAGACAAAAAGAAGAATAAAAACACTAAACTTTGGAAAATTCATATAACAGTATTACTGTTTAATGCCAAGAAGTGTCTGCATCATTTGATCGATTGTTGTTATTATCTTGGCTGCAGCACCATATGCTGTTTGATATTTTATCAAATTTGTCATCTCTTCGTCCATGCTAACTTTTGAAACAGAAGCGTATTCCATTTCAGTAGCATTAAATTGTGCTGTCACTGTATCATTTCTTCTCATAGCACTATTGGTTGCTGTTCCAACTTCAGTAGCTATTATGTCAAACATCCCATATGTTGTACTATTAAATGTAGTATTGCCTATGTTGAAATCATATTTTTCAAACTGTTGCTGAATCATATCTATAGCTAATCTATTATCGCCCGTCGTTGAAGAGTACCCAGCTGAAAGAAGGGTAGAATTATCTTTATAAGAGCGATTTAAATCTATATTTTTAGCACTATCTCCATCAAAAAATCTATTTAGTCCCAACGCACCGGCAAAATTTGTCCCAGAATCAAATGAACCATCTTTAAGAGTGTCCGCAATACCAAACGTGTAGCCTTGAGACTTTGAAAAAGCATCAATTCTCAATTCCAGCCCACTGTCACCACTCGCATAGTTGACAAAGTTAAAACCATTTTTAAAAAAATTATCAATATCGTTGTTGGCATTACCATCGTTATTATCATCTATCTGTGCCGAAATTTGAGCTTCAATCGAGTTAGAGCCAGCAACTCCGCTCATCGTTGTAGCCACATCAATTGTTATACTTCTTCTAGATGCTTCATTACCATCTATGTCATATACAATTAAATCAAATGTTCCTTCTTTTAAATTCAGTGAAGATCCAAGGAGAGAGCTTGAAGCACTTAAGCCAGCGATTGGATTAGACTCCATTTTAGTAGTTGGTGTTTGTGCATAAAGATTATTTGTAGCTTCTATGAGACCTTGAGCAAAAGTATCAAGTTCTGATACAACATTTTGTATTGTTCCATCTACAGGCAAACCACTTGTTGTATCAATAGCTCCACCCCTTAGATTTAAAATAGCACCTATTTTACCGCCGGATATCTCTTCTGCCATTGGAAGTAAGGTGCCATCTTGCTTCTCATAAGAAATCTCATAAAATCCTTTTGGATTATTATTTTTTGAAATATGTAGAGGATGAAAAGAGTTTCCATCTACAATGTTAAAGCCATTAACGCTCAATAAGTAAGATTCAGTTTTAATATTTGAAGAGCTATCAATGTTAATATTTGACTCTATGTTTCCAGTATTGACATTAGAACCGATTAGTCTTGAGAGATCTCTCTCAATAACATTTCTTTTATCTCTTAAATCATTCGCTGTATATTCACTTCCATCTTCAGCTGCAGCGATAGAGAGATTTAACCCTGCTAATTCTTTTGCTAAAGAGTTAACCTCATTGACATTCACTTCCAATTCATTATTTATTTGTGATTGTAGTGATAATACTTGAGTTTGCACTTGTTTAATATGATTTGATAGGTCTTCAGTCTGTTTTGCTAGTGCCAACTTTATAGCATCGTTATCAGGATTATCAGAAAAACTTTGCCACATGTTGTAGTACTCTTGCAAACTTGCTTTTACTCCGACATTGTCAATCTCTGGAAAATAAGATGAAAGTTCCTGCAAAGTTTTTTTCTCATAATCACTATACTCTTTATCTGATGAGAGAGTAACAAATCTGTCAAATACAAAATTATCAAAAATTCTTTCTATTGCCAATATATCAACGCCGTTGCCAACATTCCCTCTTGCGCTGTTAACCGGTGTTGATGCCGTACTCACAACACGCTGTCTTGTGTACCCATCACTATCGGCATTAGCAATATTATGCGCAGTAGTTTCAATGCCGACCTGAGAAGCACTCAGACCTGTGTATCCAATATTTAATGAATTGAAAATTGATGGCATCTTATACTCTCACTTCCAAAATTGCAGAATTTTTTGATGCTACTTTTTTGTATCCTTGCATCTCTGTTGGTACAATTCTTTCTAAAAATGTATTATATAAATTACTTACTGCTAAAACCAATTTTGCGTATCGTTTATTTACTTCTCTTAAATTTGAAAGTTCTACTCTAAGTTCCCCTAAAGCTACATGTTGTTCTTCATTTAAAAGATCCGGCAAATCTTTGTCAGGGCTTTTTGTCATCAATGAAGATATCTCATGGTCAATCATAGCTTTTTTTGATTCAAAACTTTTTAATTTTTCTTCTTTTAGTGTCAATCTTTCAAACTGAGGATTATTCCGTGCTTCTTTTATATCTTCTACATCACTTTCTGTAATTTTAATTAAATCCCTCAAGTCGCATAATGCACTTTGTAAATGATAAGACAGCATCTTTCAATCCTTAATTTTAACTTAACAACTCTTCGGCTATCTTTTCGGATAAGGCCTCTATGTTAATTTTATATTCTCCAGACTCAAGAGCCTCTTTTATCTGGTCCACTTTGCTCATGTCCCCTTGTTTGGAGACTTTAGTAACTACTTTGTCTGATACTTCTTTGTTAACTGAACTATTTGAGTAAGCGTTACGTACAGCCCCACTATTGACTTGTGAAATCATCATCAACCCTTTATTTATCTATTGGTTTTTCTCTATACAGTACAATCGACAAAAAAAGAAAAAACTTAAGCTTTTTCACTCAAAAAATCATATAACATTTGAGAAAATCCAAACCCTCCTGCACTGGCCTTAGCAAGTTCATCTCTATACATAGATTTATAGATTTTATCTCCTGGATCATTTTGATCTGAAAAAAGATTTTTTTCATCTTTCATAGCATTATCCATAAGCATTTTTAATATCACTGACTCAAAAGCATCTGTTTGTTCTCTTAGCTCAACATTATCTGCTTTTGGGTCTATTTTAGGAATTTGGTGCTGTTGCGACATATAATTAGCTTGCATATTTATTGAATTAGATCCGTACATTATATTACCTTTAGCTCTGCAGATATGCTGCCAGCACTCTTCATGGCTTCCAAAATTGAAATAATATCTTTTGGTGTAGCTCCCATTTTTTGGAGTGAACGAACCAAGTTTGCTACAGTTGTAGTTCCTGTCTTAGTGTACAGCTCATTTTCATTAAGACCGATAACCATATTTTCATCTACAACCATTGCTCCAGCCGGATTACTTAAATTACTCTGCTCTGTAATTTTTATTGTAATATCGCCATGAGTCATAATAATTGGTTTGATTTTTATACCTACTCCAGAGATTATTGTTCCAGTTCTCTCATTTATAACTATTTTACTTTTAACATCATAGTCCATATCAATATCTTGAACTTCTGCTAAAAATTCAATCATACTTCTATTTTGCGGTTTTTTTAGTCTTATTGTTCTTGGATCCATTGCTACTGCAACTTGTGTATTATAAAAACTATTTATATTTTTTTGAATTGAAACACTGTTCTTAAAATTAGATTCTTTTAAAGATAGTGTTACATACTCTTGATTATATAAATCAAGTGAAATCTCACGCTCAACCAAACCGCCGTTGTATATTAGTCCAACTGTTGGATGAGAGTCCACTCCTGCACCTTTTCCATTACGCCCACCTATACTTACAGCGCCTTGTGCTAAACCATAAATTTTACCGTCAACCCCTTTTAGAGGGGTCATCAAGAGTGTTCCGCCCTCTAGTGATTTTGCATCTCCTATTGAAGATACGGTAATATTAAACTTATCTCCCTGTCTAGAAAATGGAGCAAGTTCTGCTGTAACTACAACTGCGGCAACATTTTTTGATTTAATATCTACAGAATCCATGTCGATGTTCATAGCTTTTAACATATTTGCGATTGATTGAAGAGTGAATTTTGAGGTTGTTCCATCACCTGTCTTTTTAAGACCGATAACCAAAGAGTAACCTATTAGATGATTGTCTCTAACACCGACAATATTTGCGACATTGCTTATTTTTGCAGAGTAAAGTGTTGTGATAGTAAGTAAAAATAAAATAAAATTTCTCATAGATAATCCTTGAACATATTCAAATATGAGCAAATATTATTCCAATTAAGTTATTATCTCCTAAAAGGAGGCTACATGTAGTAGGTTAGTGTTGTATTTCCAAATTTTTTAGATTTTTTAAGAGAGAAAGCACCTATGTTTTCTGGGATTTCTAAACCTGTCATATGCTCTATTATTATTAATTCGACTCTCTCTTTTGGCAATGAAGCTATCAATTCTATAGTTTTGTCATATATATCTTCCATACCCTCTCTTATGTTAAAAGGTGGGTCGATATAAAAATATGCTGATTCATCTCTTTTTTGAAGGTTTTTGACAACACTTTTTATATTTACAAAAGTATCACCGGCCAAGACCTCACATGCTGATGGGTCGGTCTGCTCTATGTTTTCTCTTAAAATTTTAATGGCATCTCGGTCACGCTCCATAAAAACAACATTTTTAGCCCCTCTGCTAAGTGCTTCTAGTCCAATGGAACCGCTTCCTGAAAAGAGTTCAACGAAGTTTGCATCAATGATATCAAACTGCAAGGTGTTAAAAAAAGACTCTAAAACTATAGCCTTTGATGTTCTTGTTGTAGTTTTAGATGGCAGTTTTAAAACTTTGTTTTTAAATTTTCCGGAAATTATTTTTTTTGTCACTTGTTTACTCTTCATAAAACGCTCTCACTGCTTTTAAAATATTATTTTGATACTCTTTTGTTAAAGACTCGATTCGTTTTTCTAAAATATCAAAGTCCAAAGGGGCATATTCGTTAAATATCTCGTTCTTTACTTCTGGACTCTCTTGTTTCATACTTTTATATTTTTTTTCAAGCGCTAAAATTAATTGAGACTTTGAAAATGGTTTTACTATATCTGCACTCTTATCACTGGAGATATAAACACATCTGATATCATTAAGGCACTTTTCATCTCTCAAAACAATATCACACTGCTTTAATGAGCTAAGGTGCTTATCCAAAAAAAGTTCTAAGGATTTTTGCATTAGCGGTGATTTACACTCAACTGCTACTTTCATAATTACCCCTCTAAATTGTAAGTGACACTATAGCGCAAATCTTCATCTAAATCCATAATATTACCAAGCATCCACTCTAAATAGGCTCTGTCTATCATAGCTATCTCCTCTATATGTCGGCCACTGTATTTTCCAAACTCAAACTTCTCTATCAGCACATTTTTAAAGCTAAGTTCAATCATCTTTACATGTGAAGATATTTCTAATAGATACTCATACAAAAGCCTTACATGTAAAGAATCTATCAATGCATTATGCGCTGAAATACCCTCTGTAACTTCACATTTTACTGCCTCTTTTTTTTCTATCTTATAAAGCTGTAATTCATATCTTAAAAACTGTAAAGAGAACTGTTCACACTCAGGTATCAGATGTTTTGTCACTCTTAGAGTATCTATTAATTTTGTATTTGGTTTAAAGCTACATGTAGCCAACATTTTCAAATCAAACTTTAAATTATGAGCTATTATTGTTGAATTTTCATTGTTGTGTTCTTGTAAAAACTTATACGTCTCACTATCTGTAAGTTTGGGCTTATCTTTTATCATCTCATTTGTAATATGGTTTATGCTTGAAGCTTTTGAAGAGATTTTTTTACCTTCGTTTACAAGATCATATTTTGAAATTATTTTATCGCCATCTATTGCAATAAGACCGATAGAGCAAATTCTGTCAGCGCTCTCTAATCCAGTTGTTTCAACATCCAGAAATATCAGCATTTAGCAATCTTCACTCTCTTGCACCTAGATCCAAGAATTATAAAGGAAAAATAACCACTCAGTAAAATAAAACAAAAAAGCCAGTAGATGCTAAACCACTCAAAAATACCACTATATGAGGTAAAAAGATGGGTATAGACTATTGCCAAAACCATTACGGAACCGACAAGCCAAATATTTAGCATAAACCATTTACGCCAAACTTTTACCAAATCTCCATAGCCGATAATCTCTATTGTGCTATCGCCTTTACATGTAAGAAGTTTAAATTCATAACCATTTATACACGTATTAAATATATATTTAATCCCTCTAAAAAGTGCCAAAAGAAGAGTAACGCTCCAAACTATCGGAAACCAGAATTGTAAAATATCTTTAAGTGCTTGAAATACTTCACTGTTTACGGTTGGCATACTTGAGGAAAAATATATAAAAGATGTAATTGCGATAGTTATGGCATACGCGAAAATAACACTACATGTAACTAATCTTGAAGCCCATTTTAGCCAAAGCAGAAAATAGAATTTACCCATTGTGCTTTTTTAAAGGGAGCAGCATTGTGTGGTAATGTTCAAGTGTCATAAAACTTTTCTCAAATCTAAACCTAAGTATAAACTCTACGATTTTATCTTTAAGCTCCACATCTACGTTTTCAGCTTTTCCAAAGTATCCCAAAGATACATTTTTACTCTTTACAACAGCATCCTTGTCATAGCCAATAGCTAAAATTTGCAGATACTTTCCATTTTTGATTTCGCCAAGATTTTCAACAAGAAGTGATGCGCCTGAGAGATTAACAGCTTTAAAGTTAAATAGTTCACTAAACTCTTCAACTTTTTCGTCAATCCCTATTTCTTTGTACAAATTTTCCAATATCTTTAGATTGTCTTTTCTGGCAGTCTCATAACTTGAGATTTTATTTGTTAAATTTTTTAGTCTATCAAGAGCTGAACTCATTCAACATTCCTATTATTAAATCTCGTAAAATATGAGAAAGAGCCAATATAACTCTTTAACAAAATTATATCAAAATAAGATATAATGTTTTTAAAAGTTTACATAAAGATTGAAATGGACTACTTACAAATAAAAAGAGTTAAATCTCTTAACGGGCAAATTAAAATCTCCGGTGCAAAAAATGCATCCCTTCCACTTATTGCTATGACAATACTCGCAAAAAACAGTGTTAGCATAAAAAATTTGCCACATGTTGCAGATATAAACACGCTTTTAAAACTACTCTCAAATCTTGGTGCAAAGTTTAATAGAGGCGATGAGATAACAACCGTTGACACATCTTCACTAACCGAGACAAAGGCAACGTATGACATTGTTAAAACTATGAGGGCTTCCATCTTAGTTTTAGGTCCTATTTTAGCTAGATTTGGACACTGCGAAGTATCACTTCCAGGCGGTTGTGCAATAGGTCAAAGACCAATTGATTTACACTTAAAGGCTTTGGAGCAGATGGGTGCAAATATAGATATTAAAGCTGGTTATATTGAAGCTTCTGCACCTAATGGTCTAAAGGGGTGTGAAATCATCTTTGACAAGATTACCGTTACCGGAACTGCAAATATTGTTATGGCGGCAGCTTTAGCCCACGGAGTCACAACAATTACAAATGCTGCACGAGAGCCGGAAGTGGTTCAACTATGTGAAATCTTAAACGCAAACGGTGTTGAGATTAACGGTATCGGAACAGCTGTTTTAACAATCCAAGGAACTTCCGGAAAACTTATAAATATTGAAGAGTTTTCTGTTATACCAGACCGGATAGAAGCTGGCACGTATCTTTGTGCGGGGGCTATTACAAGATCGGAACTAACACTCACTTCTGTAAATGCAAAACATCTAAGCGCAGTGTTGTCAAAACTTGAAGAGATGGGAAGCACATTCACCATTACGCCAGACACAATCACTATCCATCCATCAAAGATAATTAAACCGGTTAAGATAGTGACACAGGAGTACCCAGCATTTCCAACAGATATGCAAGCTCAATTTTTAGCGCTTGCAACTCAGGCTAACGGAACTTCTATTATTGAAGAGAGACTGTTTGAGAATAGATTTATGCATGTAAGTGAACTGCAAAGAATGGGTGCTGACATATCACTAAATGGTCATGTTGCGACAGTAAACGGCAAGTCAAAACTAAGCGGAACAGACGTTATGGCTACAGATTTAAGAGCTTCTAGTGCCCTTGTTTTAGCAGGACTGGTTGCTGATGGGACTACTGATGTTCACCGTATTTATCATCTTGACCGCGGTTATGATTCACTTGAAAAGAAGCTGCAAAATGTTGGAGCAGATATAAAAAGACTAAAAGAGCAACAATAGAGTAAACAAATGTAATTTATTTACTCTCAAATATTATCATCTCATAGATGCTTTTTTTAGTGACTAGAGATTTATTTGGAGAGACTGAACGTGTGTTATGCGCACGGGTAACCTCTTGTCTAAGTTCAGAAATTTCTTGTTCCATATCGTCAACATTCTCTTTTAATCTTAAAATAATATCTACTCCAGCTAAGTTTACCCCAAGTTCTCGAGTCATTCTTAGAATTAGTTTTATTCTATCAATATCTTTTTGAGAGTATAGTCTTATTCTTCCATTTGTTCTAGATGGAGATACAAGATTTTCTCTCTCATATTGTCTAAGTGTTTGCGGATGAATATCTAATATTTTCGCAACAATACTAATCAAATAAACTGGCTCTTCATACTGGTGTATCATAACTTACTCCCTTAATTTTTACTTTATCAACTACTCTTTTGGCAGCTTTTCTTTCATTAATTCTACAAACTCTTCATCCAAGTCATCAACTTTTGGTAAAACAATATTAGCCTCTAGATATAAATTTCCTCTAACCTTTGTTTTGCGGTTCATAGCACCCATCTCTTTTACACGAAATCTTTGCCCATTCTTAGTGTTTTGAGGAATTTTAAGTTTTATCTCTTTTTCCAAAGTCTGTATAGTTATTTTTTCGCCAAAAAGAGCCGCATACAGAGGAACATCAAAGGTTTTTATTATGTCATCATCTTCTCTGACATACTCAGGACTAGCCGCTACATTTATCTTTAAAAACAAATCCCCTGCTCTTCCACCTTGAGCGTGACCTTTGCCCTTAACACGCATTTTTTCGCCACTCTTAACACCGGCTGGGATTTTTATGTCAAATCTGTCTCCATTTACAGCTACAGAGTGTGAGCCTCCAAGGATTGATACACTAAACGGAATTATTACGCTTGTCTCTATATCAAGATTGGGTTGCTGTTGTTGTGAAAAACCTCCACCGCCGAAGCCACCAAAGCCGCCACCGCCACCAAAGCCGCCACCACCAGAGAACATGCTTCTAAGTATGTCATCCAAATCGCCTTGACCACCTCTGCTGTGTGAGCGAGAAAAATCGTGAAAGTTCTGCCCACCAAACATGCTGTCTCCATGCATGTCATACTGTGCTTTTTTCTTTTTGTCACTTAAAATTTCATAAGCAGAGTTTATCTCTTTAAACTTATCTTCCGCTCCAGCCTCTTTGTTTATGTCCGGATGATACTGTCTCGCCAACTTTCTATATGCTTTTTTTATTTCGCTTTCATTCGCACTATCTGTAATTTCAAGCGTTTCGTATAATGATTTGCTCATTTTATTCCTAAAATTATATTATTATTTATCTAAGCGGATTATATCATAAGGGTTGAGTGGAAGTCAATCAAGTTGTTGTTTCGAAAAATCTGATTTTATTAAATAAAAAGAGTAATGTAATTTCAATGCGCATAGTGAGGAAGTGCACTATTGTGCATGACGAGTGTAGCAACGCAGTAAGTACGTTGCTATTTTGATTTTAATGTAAAAAGTGACGTACTTCTGAGAAATACAGAGACATGCCAAACTCATTTGCAGCATCTATAATCTCTTCATCACGAATGGAACCGCCAGGCTCAATAACACTCTTCACACCGGCAGCGGCTGCTGCATCTATGCTGTCACGAAATGGGAAGAATGCTTCAGATGCAAGAGCTGCACCAGTTACATCTAGACCCATATCTTTTGCTTTTTTAAGCGCACACTGGCTTGCATCAACACGAGAAGTCATACCCATACCAACTGCTACCATAGCCGAGTTCTTTACATAAACAACACAGTTAGACTTTGTAAGAGAAGCAACCTTATAAGCTATCTCCATATCTTTAAGCTCTTGTTGTGTCGCAGAGTTTTTGCTTACAAGCTTTGCATTTTTAACTTCGTCTTCACCAACTTTGTCAGCATCTTGATAAACAAAACCGCCATCTATATGCTTGAAGTCTTTTTTATCATTTGCTAGAACTAGCTTATCGCTTCCCATCTCAAAAAGTTTAATTCTCTTTTTCTTTTCAAAAACCTCTTGAGCTTCAGGAGTTATACGACCTGCAATAACAACTTCTAAGAATATCTCATTCATTTTTTCTGCCAGCTCTTTATTTACAGTACCGTTAACGGCAACAACGCCTCCAAATGCAGATACAGGGTCACATTTCAGAGCCTCTTCGTAAGCCTCTAAAAGCGTATCTTTTATAGCAAATCCACATGGATTACCATGTTTAGTTATACACACAGCATTTTCTTTACCAAAAGCAGAGGCGATTTTAACAGCTCCACTTAAGTCATTCATGTTATTAAAACTTGCTTCACCTTTTAGGGTTGTGAAATTGTTTGAGTAGTGCTTGTCAAACTCGTATAAAGCACCGTTTTGGTGAGGGTTTTCACCATAACGAGTATCCATAACTTTATTTCCTACAATAAACTGCTTCTCGCCAAAACCTTTATTGAAACGCTCATTCATGTAGTTTGCAATCATACTGTCGTATGCAGCTGTGTGCTCATACGCTTTTATCATCATACCACGTCTAAATTCAACTGTATTAGCTTCATTTTCTATATTTGATATAACCGTAGAGTAGTCATTTACATCAGTAACAATGATTACGCTATCAAAGTTTTTTGCAGCTGAACGAACCATTGCAGGTCCACCGATGTCTATGTTCTCGATGATGTCATCAAAGTCATCAGTTCTCTCAATAGTCTCTTTAAATGGATAAAGGTTTACACATACTAGGTCAATAGACTCTACACCTAACTCTTTTGCTTGGTCCAAATGTGACTGTTTGTCACGTCTATGTAAAATTCCGCCATGAACATAAGGGTTCAGAGTCTTTACACGTCCTTCGAAGCACTCAGGAAACTTTGTTACTTCATCAATCTCTATAGCTCTTACACCATTTTCAACCAAAATTTTATAAGTTCCGCCTGTAGAGATAATCTCATAACCATTACTTACTAGAGATTTACAAAACTCAACTACACCACTTTTATCGCTAACACTAACTAATGCTCTTTTCACTATATCTGTCTCCTTTTCAAAGGAAGTGAATTCCTATGAAAATTCCCATTACTAAAACTTTACCTATCGGCAAGACAGTAATGAAGAAATTAAATTTATGGAATTTTAGCAAAGAAGAGTTTAGATAATGGTAAACTTAATTAATTTAGATATTAAGATTTATTCTATTGTAAACTAAATTGATTTTTTGATTGTTTTTTTAAAGTGAATTTGTATTTTGGTAGAGCACGACGCAGAAGATGCGCCGATTTTTTAGTTTTTAGTAGTATCTACTATTTTATTTTTTGAAATCCATGGCATCATCTCTCTAAGATTAACACCTGTTCTCTCTATTAATGAAGCTCTAGCATTTGTACGCTCTGCATTCATACGAGGATAACCTGATTGACCTTCAAGAATAAAGTCTTTTGCAAATCTTCCATCTTGAATCTCTTTAAGTATTTCTCTCATAGCGTCTTTAGACTCTTGATTGATAACACGTTTACCTGAAACATAATCACCATACTCAGCAGTATTAGAGATAGAGTATCTCATATCAGCGATACCACCCTCGAACATTAAGTCAACGATTAGTTTAAGTTCGTGAAGACACTCAAAGTATGCAAGCTCAGGAGCATAACCAGCTTCTGTTAATGTTTCAAAACCAGCTTGAACCAATGCAGTAGCACCACCACATAAAACAGCTTGCTCTCCAAATAAGTCAGTCTCTGTCTCATCTTTGAAAGTTGTTTCAATAATAGCAGTTCTACCACCACCGATTGCTGATGCGTAAGAGAGAGCTAACTCTCTAGTTTTACCGCTTGGATCTTGACCGATAGCGATTAAATCTGGAATACCACCACCACGAACAAATTCTGAACGAACAGTGTGTCCTGGAGCTTTAGGAGCAATCATAGTTACATTTATGTTTGCAGCCGGGTGAATTCTTCCATAGTGAATGTTAAAACCATGACCAAAAGCGATAGTAGCACCATCTTTTAAGTTTGGAGCAATTTCATTTGCATAGATTTCTGCTTGATTTTCATCTGGAAGAAGAATCATAATTACATCTGCTTTAGCAGTAGCTTCTGCTACTGTTAATACTTCAAAGTTTTTAGCTTCAGCTTTAGCCCATGAAGAACCATTTTTACGAAGACCGATACACACTTCTACACCGCTGTCTCTTAAGTTTTCTGCGTGTGCGTGACCTTGTGAACCAAAACCTATCATTGCAACTTTTTTGCTTTTGATAATGTCTAAATTACAGTCTTTATCATAATAAACGTCTAATGCCATTTTTTTTCCTTACATAATGTTAAGCTTAAGCGCTTAAGAATTTTTTGGCATTATACTAAAATAAAGCAAAAACTTTTATAATGTCGAAAAGAAATTAAGGAATATTAGTATGAAACAGTTTAATCTTTTTAAAGAAATTATTACTATTGACAGAAGCGTACTGCTAAAAGCTATTAACTCATCAAAGCTTTTTGGGATAGAGATAAGTGGAAATATTGTTTATGAGCCATTTACGGCAAATAATATTTTAATCTTTTTGGGCAAACATATTCAAGAACAGGCAAGTGCCTTAGTGCCTACACAAACAATAACTTTAGAGTCAATACTTGGTAAAAACTATCAAATAGTAGAAGATGATGATAGAGTTCTTGTAAAAGCTTTCTCGAACTGGCAAGAAATAATAGGATTTAATACACCTAGAGCAACATATGATGATACTACAGCTGATGGTATTGCCGAATTTTCAGATAAAGAGCTTGAGAATATTGGCTGGCATGCGACAGAATTTAGTATTAAATATAGAGAGTTAGTGGATGTCTTAGAAGAAAAATGTGCAGGCACAATAATTTGCATTGAGCAAAATGAACCATATCAATTTAGCGGTCTTGGTTTTTTAGATGATTTTGCAGATGCAAAAGCAACTCTATTTGATTATTGTCAGACTAAGATTAAAAACCTTATGCTTGAAAAAGATGAGTACAAAAAAGAAAATTTAACAGATGATGAGCTAGAGGCTGCTGAGTATTTTGGACTTCTTTCCTAACATTTAAAGACTCTGGATCAAGTCTAGAGTGACGGGAATATCGTCATTCCAAGCTTGACTTGGAATCTAGTTTATGAGTTATCAAAACATATAAATTAAAAAAACTTTTTAAATAATTTATCTATCTTTCTTATCACAGCCTCACCCGCTTTAGACTTCATAAACTTCTCCAAATCAACTTTGACTTTTGGAGAGTTTATATCCCCTTTTATATTTGCCGTAATTGCATTTTCTTTTGCCTGAACTATTATGTCAGAATCTATCATAGATGTTTTTGTGTTTAACTTTGTATTAGTACTTTTAACAGAAGCTTGTTTAGAGCGAATATTTAGTGATGCTACTATATTTTCTTTATTTATTTTTGCTCCTATATCTCCATTAAAAGATTCTCTGTACATGTCAAACTTGGTATATTGTTTTATCAGATCAAATGTTTTATTATTTACAAAATGTCCATCTGACACATGCGCTGTCATAACCCCTTTACTTAATGCCAAGTTGTAATCGAGTTTACCGTTAAGTGTTGATTTGAATATTTCAGGATATATCAACATATTAAGAATTCCAATAGTATCTACTGATTTAATCTCTGCACTAAAATCATCGTTATGAAGTTTAGCATCTATCTTACCACCAAACAATTTCGTATGTAGAGTTAAATCTAAATCTTTCGTTTTTGACAAATCCCCGTTTAAAATGATTTTTCCTCTCATATGCTGATTGGTCGCAAAAAAAAGCTTATCTAAATCTGCAACCCCCACCTCATAATCACTTTTTAATGATTTGTCTTTTATATTGAATCTTGCTCGTTTTATATCAATATTTGCAATATTTGAATTGAAGTCAACTTTCGTATCAACATTGTTGCCATCTAAAACACTCTCTGTCTTTGTATTATATATAGTGTTAGGCATAGCAGATTTAAATTCAGAGATTTTTGTTATATATTTTGAATCAAGAACACCCTCTTTTATAGTAGAAAACACTTTGCCTTTTAACTTTCCAACTCTTGCGTCACTTATATCAGCATCTAAAGATAGCGTCCCATCTGTGTAGTGCGGTTGATTTAACATGTAAAGAACTTCTTTAAGTTGCATATTTTTCATGCTAGTTTTAATTTGTAAGGGGGCAAAATCTTTTAAAACAGCTTCAAACTTAGTATCTGAAGAAGCCACATCACTCTCTCCCTTAATAACAAGTTTTTCTTTACTCCCTTTAACTGCTCCACTAAGTTTAAAAACTCCTCTAATATCTGCACCTGTAATTGGTTTTAAAACTGCAAGCTCTTTAATGTTTAAAGAGTACTTAACATCTGCCTTAAAAGGGTCTGGGAGAACTTTTCCTGAACTGTTTATATTAAATAAATTAGAGACAAGTTCACAACTGTAATCTATATCATCACCTTTTAATTTTGCGTCAAGATTCATAAAAAAAGTAGTTTTTGGAATGGTTACATTAAAATCTCTTTTCATTAATGTAGGATTGATTATTCCATTTTTTGTGCTTAATACTATATCTCCATCCAGAGCATGTGGATTTATATTTTTAAAATTAATATCAAGATTTACATCAGCACTTGCATAAGCACTTTGAGAACTCATATCTAAAAGCGATGCTAATTTCAAATCTTTTATTTTTGCAATAATAGAAGTTGGATTTAAATCAGTTAATTCCACATGATATGTTGTATTGCTCTGTGCCAAATCGCTAGATCCGTCTATTTCTATAAATACAATATCTCCTTTGATGATTCCACTAGCAGATAAAGATTTATTCAGTTGCACACCAATAAGAGGTTTTAAAGTTTTAAGTTCATCTAACTTAATTTTATATTCGATATTAAAATCTTCTCTAAAAATAGAGTAATTTCCATTAAGTGTAATAATATTATTTTTATTTAACTCTATTTCTACTTCAAAATCACTCATACTCAGAGAGAATATTCTAAGTTTAGATTCTAGTTTTGTATGCTCTATTATTTTAGCTTCAATTATTGGTGCAAATATCCCATTACCTATAGATGTAAAGATAAGCACATAAGATGCTGCAAGCAATACCGCTAAAATCCCACCTATCCAAGTAAAATACTTCATAGTCTCTCCATAAATATATGATATACAATAATACAATAATTACTATTATATTGCCAAGGCCAACACTTGATATAATAAGACTAAACTTTATTAAGCAACATGACTAAATGTACACTTGACATTGTTACACTCAATATGTATAATGTTGGTAGATTTTTAGAAAAGGAGTACTTTAACAACTATGTCAAAATCAAATGATGAAGAATCACAAAACGAACCTCTGATTAATGAAGAGGAAGATACTGAGATAAATAAAGCTGAGTCCGAAGCAGAGGCAGAAGCTGAGGCAGTCGAAAATGAGTTTGATCTTTTACAAGAGGAACTTATAGCTCTTAAAGACAAATATGCGCGTGTACATGCTGACTTTGATAATATCAAGAAAAGACTCGAGCGGGAAAAATATACAGCGGTAGAATACTCGAATGAGAAGTTTGCCAAAGATATGATACCTGTAATGGATGCACTTCAAATGGCACTATCTTCTACAGCAAGTGTAGCGGACCCGGTGGAACATTATGAAAAACTAAAAGAGGGTATAGAACTTACACTCAAGCAGTTTACAACATCTTTAGAGAAGCATGGTGTTACTATGGTTTCACACGATGAACCGTTTGATCCAAACATCCACAACGCTATTCAAAGTGTAGATAGTGAAGATGTTGAGTCTGGACAAATAGTTCAAACTTTTCAAACTGGTTATAAATATAAAGAGAGACCACTGCGTGAAGCTATGGTTATAGTTGCGAATTAATAAAAATACATTCCCAAGCTAAGCATGGGAACAAAAAAACAAGTTAGACAAAATATGATGCAATAGCATCTAACTTTAGTCGCCTTAACGGCGCAAGCGGAGTGAAAGGGACTAGTTCCTTTCACGGACTAATAGATGGAGCGAATGAATTTGCTTCATTTTATGAAATAAAATTAAGGAAATTATAATGAGTAAAGTAATTGGTATAGATTTAGGAACAACAAATTCATGTGTAGCAGTTTACGAGGGTGGTGAAGCGAAAATCATCCCAAACAAAGAGGGTAAAAATACTACTCCATCAGTAGTAGCATTTACAGATAAAGGTGAAGTTTTAGTTGGAGATCCTGCAAAGCGTCAAGCTATCACAAACCCAAACAAGACTATCTCTTCAATCAAGAGAATTATGGGTCTTATGATGAGTGAAGAGAATGCTAAAGCGGCTCACGATAAAGTAACTTACAACATAGTAGATAAAGATGGAATGGCTGCTGTTGATGTAGCTGGTAAAATCTACACTCCACAAGAGATTTCTGCTAAGATTCTTTCTAAACTAAAAGAAGATGCTGAAGCTTATCTAGGTTCAACTGTAACTGATGCAGTTATCACAGTTCCGGCATACTTTAATGATGCACAGAGAAAAGCAACAAAAGACGCAGGTACTATTGCCGGTCTTAATGTTCTTCGTATTATAAATGAGCCAACTGCTTCTGCACTTGCTTATGGTTTAGAGAGTAAAGCTGAAGAGAATGTACTTGTATACGACCTTGGTGGTGGAACATTTGATGTTACTGTTTTAGAGATCTCTGACGGTACTTTTGAAGTTCTTTCAACTGATGGTAATGCATTTTTAGGTGGTGATGATTTTGATAATAAAATCGTTGATTTTTTAAATGCTGAGTTCAAAAATACACACGGTATAGATCTTAAAAATGACAAAATGGCTCTACAACGTCTAAAAGATGCTGCTGAAAATGCTAAAAAAGAGTTAAGCTCATCTACTGAAACAGAGATAAACCTACCGTTTATCACTATGACAGAAGCTGGACCTCAACATCTTGTTATTAAACTTACTCGTGCTAAATTTGAAGGTATGATTGAAAAATTAGTAGAAGAGACTATCGACCATATCAAAACAGCTATGAAAGAGTCTGGCTTACAAAACAGTGATATCAAAGAGATTATCATGGTTGGTGGTTCAATTCGTGTACCAAAAGCTCAAGAGATGGTTTCAGCATACTTTGGCGGCAAAACACTTAACAAAAGTGTAAATCCTGACGAAGTTGTTGCTGCTGGTGCTGCTATTCAAGGTGGTGTTCTTAGAGGAGATGTTAAAGATGTTCTTCTTTTAGATGTTACTCCATTATCACTTGGTATTGAGACTTTAGGTGGAGTTATGACTAAAATTATTGAAAAAGGTACAACTATTCCTGTTAAAAAATCTCAAGTTTTCTCAACTGCAGAAGACAACCAGCCAGCTGTTAGTATTTCAGTAGGTCAAGGCGAGAGAGAATTCGCTAAAGATAACAAATCTTTAGGTCTATTTGAACTAGGTAATATTGCAGCAGCTCCAAGAGGTGTTCCACAAATCGAAGTAACTTTTGACATCGATGCAAACGGTATTTTAACTGTTAGCTCGACTGATAAAGGTACTGGTAAATCTCAATCAATCACCATCTCTGGATCATCAGGGTTAAGCGAAGAAGAGATCAATAAAATGGTTCAAGATGCTGAAGAGCATAAGGCTGAAGATTCAAAAAGAAAAGAGTTAGTTGATCTTAAAAATCAGGCTGATGCACTGATTGCTCAAACTGAAAAATCTTTAGGTGAGATTGGCGATAAGATAAGTGCTGAAGAGAAAGTAGCAATCGAAACTGCAGTAACTGAATTAAAAGATACTCTAAAAGATGGGTCTGCAACTAAAGAGCAAATTGAAGAAAAAGTAAAAGTATTAACTGAAGCTTCTCATAAAATGGCTGAGCAGATGTACAAAAAAGAAGAAGGCGCAGAAGCTGGTGAAGCTGACCAAAAAAAGAAGAAAAATGACGAAGATGTTATAGACGCTGAAATAGAATAATTTACTACTTGAATGCGAAATGGGCACGTTCCATTTCGCAATTACTATAATCACAACACCCTTATTTTCTTTCGTCTGTTAATCTTTCCTTATGATGCTTCCCTATAAGATAATAGGTAATACCCAGAGCTAAAACAACTGATGCTGTTGCAAAAATATACATGTAGGTAACAGTTTCAAAATCAATAATAATTACTTTTCTAGCAATTGCCATCAAAGCTGTTGCAATAACTAGTTTTAGTGGAACAACATCTGTTCTTAAATACAAAACAATATTTTGATAAATTTCTATTGCAATAAGGACAGCAAGAAAAGCAGCAAATGTTTTAAATATATCTGAAATTCCAAGTAGCATAAATGGCGGGCTTGATAAGTGTTCATAAAGCACATAAACAACATCAGCAACACCCCAAAAGATTACAAGCACCATCAGTACTGCCAATATTTTTACGGCTACTTTTATAATTTTATGTAAAAAAGCGATTAAAGCGTCTTCGTGTTCTGTTGGTAACTCTTCATGTTTTTCCATCGTATCCCCTTTAAGTAAAATATCTTATTATTTATTCAGAGGGATGTAAATAAGAACATCCGATAAAGTCTTTCTTAGTAAATAAGTTGCTGTTGAGCTCAAAAAAGAGCCGGCTATATCAGATCCACTTGAACCAATAACAATAAGGTCACTTTTTTTATTTTTTATATACTCCAATAAACTCTTATCTATGGATGATGAGCTTTTAATAATATCAAGTTTTTTTATTCCCACATCTTGTTTAAAAATATCTGCATGTGGACGACCAAGAAATTCTTGATTATTTACACTTTTTTCTGATCCTATTTTATAATAGTTTATTGTTAAATCATCTAAATCTTTATAAGCATGTAACAGAGATATAGGTGAAGATTTAAATGCTATTTGTGCAAATAAGACACTTTTTTTTGATGAGTCAGAAAAGTTTGTTGTTGCTAAAATATTTTTATAGCTGCCCTCTACATTATTTTTAACAACTAAAACAGGGTATCCACCCTCTTGTGCTATTTTTTGTGATGTTGACCCAAGGTAATATTCTTCAATTTTTGCTTTTGAGGTAGAACCAATAACTACTAAATCAGCTTTAATTTTTTCTGCTATATGTATTACTTGTTCAACAGCATCTCCTATAGTTATATGAACTATATATTTAACGCCTTTATACAAATTTAGTGCATCAATTTTGTTGAGTGTCTCTTTTTTTATAGCATCTTTATCGAACTCGCGCTTTAAAAATTCAGATGTTATCTCTATGTCCATAACCGGTATATCTATAGCATAAACAAAGTGTAGTTGCGCGTTAGTTTCTCTCGCTATTAAAAGGGCTCTTTTTATAACTTCCTCATCTAAAGTTGTCATGTGAATTGCAGCTAATATAGTTTTTAAATCTCTCATAATTTTTCCTTATGTTAAATACTGGTTTATAAATCTGACTCCGTTTTAACACAATTTCTTCCAGAGCTTTTAGCTAAATACAGAGCTTTATCTGCTCTTTCAACAACACTCTCCATACTATCACCCTCTATTACCTGTGAGACTCCAAAACTGGCACTTATTTTACCAATAACTCCTAAATCTAGTTCTTGTATGTATATTCTTAATTTTTCTGCCAAGTATACACCCTTCTCTAGACTTGCAGTTGGAAGAAGAATAACAAACTCCTCTCCTCCCCATCTACAAATAATATCTAAATTTCTTAAGGTTTTTAACAGTGAATGAGAGACTTGAATAAGAACTTTATCACCGGCATTATGACCAAAATTATCATTTATTTTTTTAAAATAGTCTATATCCAAAATTATCAAAGACATATCATTCTCTCTTTGTGTCATCGATGCATATGATGAGAGAAAAAGTTCACTAAACTTATGACGATTGTATAATCCGGTCAAAGAGTCTGTTGAAGCCATCTCCGCATATTCTCTGTTTTTATTTTCCAGCATTGAGTTTATCTCTGTAAGCTCTTCATGATACTCTTTCATAAGCATAGCCCATCTTGAGTATGTCAAAGATATTAGTTCTTTTTGTGAAACTATTCCAACTAAAAGCCCTTCATCATCAACAACTACGACTCTTTTATAATGCATTTGTTTTATAAAATCAAGAGCCTCTTTAATAGAAGCGCTTTTGTTTATAGTATTAACCGGTGATGACATATATGTACTAATAGGCAAATCAAGCTTTTTACTATCTTTTATTAGTTTCATAACATCTTTTGTTGTTAATATACCAAGAGGCCTTGAATCTTCAACAACAATTACATTATCGAATGAGCTTGAAGTCATTTCGCTGAGTAATGTAGATGTTTTATCATCTTTATTTACCCACTTCATTCTACTGCCAAGTCTTAAAAGATCATGTAGACGGTAGTTATCCATAAGTGTATCTGGATCAATATTGCTTGTAATATCAGTATGAGTAACTAATCCATATAACGAGCCATCTTCATTTGTTACACATATATACTCTACACTGCCATTTAAAAATTCTATTGTATCTAAGACATTTTTATATCTATTTATCGTAGGAACTATTGATAATTTAAAATCTTTTATTGGAGCTTCTAAATCTATGTTTTTAGATTGTATGTTTAAAATATCAACAACAGTCAAAATACGAAAAACATCATTATCTTTTATTATTATATTTCTATGTCCGTTCTTAAACATCATCTCTATCGCATCTGACATTGAACTTTTAACATCAATAAATATTACCGATTTACTTGCTATGTCTCCGATTATTGGAAATTTCATATATATATGCCCTTTAAATACTATCTATTGCTCGTTGAACTTTTATAGCTTGTATGTGCTCTTTTACATCATGAACACGGAGCATAGAAGCCCCATTTTTAACCGCTTCTAAATGCAAAGCCAAGCTTCCAGCAAGCCTATCATTCGGTAAAGAGGATGAAATTTTATCTATCATTGACTTTCTTGAAGCACCTACTAATATAGGTTTGTTTAGAGTTAAAAAGTGTTCTAAATGCTTAATCAATATAAGATTGTCTTCTAGAGTTTTACCAAATCCAATCCCTATATCGACAATAATATCGTTTACTCCAAAAGATTCAACTTTTTTAATTCTATTTTCCAAGAATAAGTAAACGTCACTTAAAATATCTTCATATTGAGGATTCTTCTGCATTGTTTGAGGAGAACCCTGCATATGCATTATAACGGCAGTAGCATTGTAGGATGCGCAAAGTTTACAGACCTCATCATTTTCTAAACCTGTAATATCATTAACTATTTTAAAACCGCCATCAAGGGCATAGGAGATTACCTTTGGCTCATAGCTGTCGATGCTAAACTTTACTTTTTCATAAAGTTTCTCTTTTTTAATCACATCAATTATTGGTTTTACTCTTCTTAGCTCTTCGTCACTCTCTACATGTAAAGAGTTTGGAGCAGATGAAACCCCGCCGATATCTATAATTTGCGCGCCATCTTCTATCATCTGCTCTATTTTATTTATTGCATCACTTCCATTAAATCTAGAACCAGAAAAAAAGCTATCGTCGTTAGCATTTATTACACCCATAACATCTACATGTAAAGGCTTTACAACTTTTAATATATCTTGCAGTTTACTAGCCAGTTCTTTTAGTCCAAAGGGCTGAGCCAACTCTTTTTTACTAAGAGTTTTCAACTGAGCAGTTGTAGCGATGAGAATACAATCTACATGTGGAGTTTTAGCGATGACTGTCCCACGAGGCACGGCCAAGTCAGCTCCTATGCTGAGAGCATCTTGTTTTAGTATATTTGCACCGCCTACATGTAGCTCTTTTATATAGATAATATGATGTGACATCTTTGAAGAGAGTATGTTCACTCCGCCGCTGTCTACTCCAAGATTGTTTAAATACTTTTTAGCATCAATAGAGTTTGATAGTTTATTAACCTGCATTTTTATCTCCTACAAAACTCATCAGTATAAGAGCTAGCACACTTTGTGGTCTTGAGTTTAGCTCTAAAAGCCTATATGCTCTATCAAAATTATCTAGTTGAGAGATTGAGAGTATCAACATATCTACGACAGTAGCACGATAGTAAAGTGCTTCAACTAGAGTTTTAGCATCTGATTTTGTTATTCTGGCATTGGCTTTTAAAAACGCAAAAACTTCTGCATAGTCAATCTTTGCAAGATTTAGTTCTATATTTTGCACGCTGTGAATTATTTTACCTTTTACAATAGGTAATCTTGAGCGAACTGTTGGAAGCAGATTTGATTTTGTAGGGGAGATAATTATAAACTCTATATTTTTTGGAGGTTCTTCTAAAACCTTTAGAAGTGAATTTTGTGCAACGTTAGTGAAACTTGATGAGCCTATAATAATATATTTAGTTTGAGCTTCACTTATATAAGCTTCGGCCACAACAGCTTTTGCATGTTCTATCTTAAAGTCATCTTCTATAAAACCTACAACACGGTTTGGCTTAAGTTCTTGAGATAGCCTTTCAAACTCTGCTTGTATCTCTGTAGAGATTAATATGTACCCTTTTTTAGATTCATGAATTAACATCTACCTCTCCAAACATCGCTGAATTTAGAGATGCATCAAAAAGACGGTAAAGCTGCAATAGCTTAATATCAAGAGACTTGTCATATGACCTTAGATTAAAAGCATTTAGGTAATCTTCATCAAAAATCCAAAAATAGCTGTTGTCTTTTCTTTTGGCTATATCTGCTCTTTTATCATCACCTTTGCCAATGTACCAAAAAAAATAGTCCTGCTTATGTGAAAGTGAAATCATATCTTCGACAACATTTATCATCTCACTACCGCTTACGCCATTGTAGTGTTTGTACATGCTGTCAATACTGATAATAGGGATAAGCGGGCGCTCCTGTCTTTCTCCATTAATCAAACAAAGTATATAGGTCTCTAACCATTTTCTATTTCTATCGGTTATTAAAATAATTGTTTTGCCGTTTAATATTTGTTCCAAGGCTTGCGAAGTTGTCGTTGCCCAGTCAAATCTCTGCTCTTCCAACCAACTAAAACTACTACCTTCTTCCCTAATGGTATCTAAGCTCCACTGTGCAAAATCTTGCATTTATTATTTATCTAACTCGTACGCGTTGTGAAGACTTCTAACAGCAAGTTCTGCATACTTTTCATCTATAATCATAGAGACTTTTATCTCTGATGTTGAAATCATATTTATATTTATATTTTCTGCTGCCATAGCCGAAAATGCTTTAGCTGCTACGCCTGCATGTGACTTCATTCCGACACCAACCACAGAAACCTTACAAATCTTTTCGTTGTAAGAGTCATCTTTAATCTCACCACTTTTAATAAATGCATGCACAACAGTTTTTGCATCATGCAAATCACCTTTTGGTACTGTAAAGTCTATGTTCGTTGTATCGTCATGTCCTTTATTTTGAATGATCATATCTATGTTCACTTCTGCCTTAGCCAATTTATTAAATATTTCTGAAGCGATTCCAGGTCTGTCTGCCACGCCCATTAAAGAGATACGAGCCTGGTCTTTATCTAGTGCGATTCCGCTTACTAAAGGTTTTTCCATAATATTTTCTTCCTTAGTTATTAATGTCCCCTCTTCGTTTGAGAAGCTTGTTCTTGTTACTAAATTTACATTTAATTTTTTTGCTAATTCTACTGATCGATTCTGAAGCACTTTCGCACCTAAACTTGCTAACTCCAACATCTCATCATATGAGATTATGTCAAGTTTTTTTGCTTTTGGTTCTATGCGAGGGTCCGTTGTGTAAATGCCACTAACATCTGTGTATATCTCGCATAAATCTGCTTTAATAGCTCCAGCAATTGCAACTGCACTCAAATCGCTTCCCCCGCGACCGAGAGTTGTTACATCACCATTTTCGTTTACACCCTGAAAACCAGCAACTACAATAATTTTACCCTCTTTGATAGCACTATTCATAGCATCTGGGTTTATCTCTTCTATTCGAGCTTTGGTGTGAATACTATCTGTCACAATCCCAGCTTTTCTTCCACTCATCGCAACTGATGCGAACCCCATCTCATTGAGCGCAATAGAGAGGAGTGAAGCTGTCACTCTCTCCCCTGAACTTAGCAACATATCCATCTCAGCTCTTGATGGATTGGATGAAAAATGCTCAGCATACCCCACCAGCTTATTTGTCTCGCCACTCATAGCAGAAACAACTACAACCACGTCATGTCCAGCTTTTTTAGTCTCAGCTACACGATTAGCTACATTTTGTATGCGACTCAAATCACCCACACTCGTTCCACCAAATTTTTGCACTATCAGCATCTACAAAAACCCCTCATTTTTAAAAAATTTTATTACAACTTCATACACATTCTGCTTAAAACTAGCACTCAACTCTAAAACCTCATCTATATCTACAAACTTATAGTCACTAAATTCCGGATGAGAAGTATTTATATCGATTATTGCGCTTTTTTTTAATTTAACTAAAAAATATCTCTGTTTTTGCCCAACATAAGGCTTCATATTTTCAGCAATTCTTGGAGGAAAATCATAGGAAATCCACTCCGGGTACTCCGAAACTATCTTAACTTTATTAGTTCCAATCTCCTCCTCAAGTTCACGGAAAAGAGCCTCTTGAACCTCTTCCCCCTCATCAATCCCACCTTGAGGAAACTGCCAAACATCGCGTAAGTCATTTCTCTGTGCCAAAAAGATCTCTTTTTTTTGAGGATAATTATTTGAAACAATTATCATTGCAACATTTGGACGATATAAATCTTTTTTACTCATAAAAGCACCTGCGTAATAATTAAGGCGATTATACATAATATGCGATTAAAATAAACTAATTCTTTTCTTTATTATTTTTTAAAAATAATTTTTTCATACTTTAACAAAGATAAAGTACAATATAATGTCGAAATTTATATTTATGGAGAGTTTACTAAGATGCAGGAATATGTATTAAAATCAAATGATTTTTTAGTATCGCAGACAGATGCGAAGGGGAATATACTTTTTGCCAATGATGATTTTTGCAAAGTTGCAGGGTATACGCTAGAGGAGCTGATCGGCAAGCCGCACAACATTGTAAGACATCCGGATATGCCAAAGGCTGCTTTCAAGTCCTTATGGGAAACAGTAAAAAATGGTAAAGTGTGGACTGGTTATGTAAAAAACAGAACCAAAGATGGTGGATTTTACTGGGTATATGCAACAGTATTTTCCTCTATCGACCCGCAAACAAAGCAACAAACATATCTCTCTTGCAGAAGAAAGCCTTCAAAAAACGAGATAGAAGAAATTGAAAAACACTATAAAACTTTAAAATAGGAAATTGCCTTATGAATATTAACACAACACAAAAAAACATCGTACTAGCTGTGCTTTTCGCCATGCTTATGGCCTCTTTATTTTTAACTGATTCATCCATAATTCAAGCAGTTATAGTTGCAATAACTTTTATAGCAGCAGTTATTTTAAACTCTGCAGTAACTTCAGCTAGTTCTACAGAGCTAAACAAAAAAAGATTAGAATTAGTTGAAGTAATGAAGTTTGAAAGAAACAAAGTAGAGATAAATAAAAACGCTACAGATGAAGCTGAACTAAACTTCAATGAGATAGTAACTAGTTATCAAAATTCTGTACTAGAAGATACAAAAATTGCCGGTGAAATGGTGCTTTTAGCAGACAAGATCTCTAAAGGGCATTATAACTGCAGGGTTATTTCTGACAGTAAAACACCCTATGTGCATGTACTTAGAAACAGCATGAATAATATGATTGATGCTTCTGAGAAAAATCTTGACAATGCGATAGCAACTCTTCAAAAGTTCTCAGACGGTTCTTTTACATCAAGAAGCGAGGTAAACGTTGAAGCTAAAATGGCAGCCTTGCTTAACAATATAAACAGCCTTGGTGAAGCACTTCAAGGGATGGAAGAAGAAAATATAAACAAACAAAACCAAATTGTAAAAACTTCCAATGAGTTGAATAAAACTATTGAAGAGCTGACAAACAGCACGATTGCAGATTTAAAAAACATGATTCACACAACTGTAGGCAGAATACACACCGTTTCTCAAAAAGAGAATGAGATGGTTGATAATCTTCAGACTCTTGTCTCAAATGCTAATGAGACAAAGGCAATTTTGGCAACTATTGGCGATATAGCAGACCAAACTAATTTACTTGCATTGAATGCCGCTATAGAAGCAGCCCGTGCCGGCGAACATGGACGTGGATTTGCGGTTGTTGCTGATGAAGTCAGAAAACTGGCTGAAAGAACACAAAAAAGTTTAGCTGAGACTTCAGCAACCACAAATGTATTAATTCAATCTATTTCTGAGACTTCTGAGTCACTAAATTCTAATGCTAGTGAAGTAAATGATATTTCAGACGAAGTTAGCCTCATTAGTAATAAAATGGATGAGATTATTGAAACTCTAAACAGTGTTTCAAAATAAAATATAAACTAACACTTTAACAAATGAGGAAAGATGCTACTCTATATTCACATTCCATTTTGTGATTCAAAATGTTCTTATTGTGCATTTAACTCATATGTTGACAAGTTTCATCTCAAACAACAGTACATGAAAGCCCTCTCTGTTCAGCTAGATTATGAACTAAAAAGGTTTAATGTCCAAGAAAAAGAGATAGAGTCTGTTTTTATAGGTGGCGGTACACCATCAACTATAGAGCCTAGCTTATATAAGAATATTTTTAAAGTTATAAACCCATATTTAAAACCTGACATAGAAATAACCTCCGAAGCCAATCCTAACAGTGCAACACCGGAGTGGCTAAAAGGGATGTACGACCTTGGCATAAACCGCTTAAGCTTTGGTGTGCAGAGTTTTAACAAAGATAAACTCAAACTTCTTAATCGTGCCCATACAAAGACCCAAGCTATAGAAGCAGTTAAAAATGCCAAAGATATCGGTTTTAAAAACATTTCTCTGGATTTAATATATGCAACCCTTGGCGATACGAAAGAGCTATTGTCAAACGATATAAAAACTGCTTTTTCTTTACCAATAAACCACTTAAGCGCTTATGCTTTAACAATAGAAGAGGGAACTCCTTTTGAGTTAAAACCTCACATGTCAAAAGAGACTATTAAACTTACAAAATGGCTTTTTAAAGAGTTGCAAGATAGCGGCTTAAAGCAATACGAGATAAGTAATTTTGGCTCATACGCAAGTTCCCATAACCTCGGCTACTGGAAATATAAAGACTATATAGGATTAGGAAGCGGCGCCGTTGGAAAGCTTGATTTGCAAAGATTTTATCCTACTTGTGATTTAGAGAATTACATTATAAATCCACTTGATATAAAAATAGAAATATTAACTCCCGAAGACAAAAAAATTGAACAAATATTTTTAGGACTTCGCTCTTGCATTGGTGTTAATGAAAATATTTTAAATAAAAATGAGCTAGCAAAAGCGAATCTTTTACTCAATGAGGAGAAGTTAACTTTTAAAAATGGCACTTTTTACAACATAGATTATCTTTTAGCTGATGAGATTACACTGTTTATATCGTAATTTAATTATTCTTTAGATAAACTCCTACCTTTAAATAAAAGTTTATAATTCAGAGGATATTTTATGTTTGGTATGGGTTTTACAGAGATAATGATTATTGCTGTTATCGCCATCTTGTTTCTTGGTCCGGATAAGCTACCAAGTGCTATGGTTGAGATAGCAAAATTTTTAAGAAGTGCTAAAAATACTATTGGCTCAATGAAAGAGTCTCTAGAAGAAGAGTTGCATGTTAAAGAGATGAAAGAAGAAGCTCTTTCATATAAAAAAGAGTTGCTTGATGCAAGCAACAAAGTAAAAAGTGCAACCGACATTAAAAGTATGGCTGCAAAATTAACAACACTAGATGATGATGATTCACATTCGGATGATGGCTTCTTTGATAAACCAAAAGATACTACTCAAGCAACGCAAAATAAACCAGAAGAAGTAACTCTTGTAAAGAAAAAAAAGAGTGACACCATAAAAGAAGATACAGATGTTTGATGAAATAAAGCCCCACTTAGTTGAGCTAAGAAAAAGACTAGGCATATCAGTTGCTAGCCTTATTGTTATGTTTTTTGTTATGTTTTACTTTCATGAACCAATCTTAAACTGGATGGTTGAACCACTAAACAATGCGCTAATAGAAGTTGGTAAAAAATCTATAGCGGATGCTGCTAGCGGTGTCAACTACGCAGTAGATGGCAAGGTAACAACCAGTCAAATTGGCGGTGCTTTTTTCGTTGCGCTAAAAGTTTCTTTCTTTGCTGCTATTGTAGGTGCTTTGCCAATCATTCTAGCTCAAATCTGGATGTTTATTGCTCCTGCTCTGTATGCTAATGAAAAAAAGATGATTATCCCTTTTATTCTAGGTGGAACAATCATGTTTGCTCTAGGAGTTTTATTTGCATACTATGTTGTTACACCTTTTGGCTTTGATTTTTTAATTACCTTTGGTAGTTTCAAGTTTACTCCACTTATTAATATAGAAGATTATGTTGGTTTTTTCACAAAAATTATGTTTGGTTTTGGAATAGCTTTTGAACTCCCTATTTTTGCATATTTTCTAGCTTTACTAGGTATGATCGATGATAGAATGATGAGAGATTTTTTCAAATACGCAGTAGTTATCATATTTATTGTTGCAGCGATGCTAACACCTCCTGATGTACTAACGCAGCTACTAATGGCTGGACCGCTTGTGATTCTTTACGGTTTTTCTATTCTTATTGTTAGAGTAGTAAACCCTGCCCCGCCTCTTGAAGAAGAGGATGAGAATGAAGAAGAAGTAGACTTATTTGATGAGCTTAAAGCAATAAACAAAGATTTAGACTAAAAGAATGAATCCAAGCCAGATTCAAAAATTCATTTGTTTGAAGAGCAAAAATAAGATGTGTGATACAGGCAAAATATAGATGTCTCAAAAAGAATACTTAACCTCCAGCTATAACTTCACACTTCCTAGTGAACTTATAGCTACTCACCCAGCCTCACCCAGAGACAGCGCTAAACTTTTGGTATACAACAGAGCTACAGATGAAATTACACATTCTGTTTTCTCTGATTTTGAAAAGTTTATTCCCAAAAAATGTGCACTTATATTTAATGATACGAAGGTTATAAAAGCCAGACTTTTTGGCAAAAAGTCAAGCGGCGGTAAACTTGAACTGCTTATAAACAGAGCACTCAATGCCCATGATGTGAATGTGTACATACGAGGAAAAGTAAAAATAGATTCTAAAATTTTCTTTACAGATGAAACAAAAAATATTTGTAAAAATTTAGTTGCACAAGTAAAAGAGTTAAATGATGACGGAAGCAGAGTTGTCCATTTTTTTAGTGATGATAAACTCCTAAGGTTTGAAGAATTACTTCCTATTATAGACAAGATTGGTCATGTACCGCTACCTCCATATATTCAAAGAGAAGACAACAAAGAGGATGAGAGTGAGTACCAAAGCGTATTTGCAGTGAATGAGGGAGCAGTTGCTGCACCAACTGCATCTTTACACTTTACACATGAGCAACACAAAAGAGTTTGTTCAGCATTTGATCACGCTTTTGTAACTCTACATGTAGGAAGCGGAACCTTCAAGCCTGTTGAAGCAGAGACCATAACAGACCACCCAATGCACTCAGAATATTATGATATTTCAGACAAAGCAAAAAAGTTACTCGATTCTGATATACCAATACTCAGTGTTGGAACAACTTCAACAAGAACCATAGAGTTTTATGCGAGGAATACATCTATGCAAAGAGGAGAGGCCAACCTCTTTTTACACCCAAACAACAAACCGTTAAGAGTAAATCATCTACTTACAAATTTTCATCTTCCAAAATCAACTTTACTTATGTTAGTTGCATCTTTCGTAGGTGTAGACAAGGCTCAAGAACTCTATAGAGTCGCTATAGAAAACAAGTATAGATTTTACTCCTATGGCGATGCCATGCTTATAATTTAATTGGACCTTCTGATTAAATTATAAACTTGACTTGGAATCTAATTGGTAATCGTTCGGTAGCTTTAAATTTACAATTTTATAAAAAACAAAAGGGTTGCTTACAAAAAAATTAAGTTAAAAAAAGTAGTCCATTTCTAATCTCAATATCACCGTTTAGTTCAGCTTCAAAAACTCTGCTGGGATATTTCTTTAGAGCGTCATCGTAAGTTGGATTATTGTTACAAAATTCTAAAAAATCGTCTATTTTATTCTCTACATGTATACCTTTACATGTAGAAAATCTCGCTGCAAATTCATCTATATCGTAAATCAGTTTTGCCTTATTATCCTTAAGCAGTCTATTTGTAGCTTCACTCTCACCTAGTCGTTGGGGAAGAACATAAATCTCTTTCCCCATCTTTAAAGCAAACTCAACACTTCTCATGGTTCCACTACCCAGCTCAGCCTCACCAACAACCAAAACATCGCCAAGCGCCACAACAAGCTCATTTCTTACAACAAAGCTCCAAGGAGTCGCCAAAAAACCTGAATCAAATTGACTCAGTAAAAGTCCATTGTTTTTTATATCGTTTAGTAAGTTTTTATTCACCGCTGGATATCTAATGTCAACACCGCACGGCAATACAGATATAGTGTGCAAAGCTCCAGCTCCACTATGAGCAACAGCATCAATACCCATAGCTCCTCCACTAACAACACATATCCCATTTTTAGCCAATTGAGATGCTAGTTTTTGAATCATAAAGCGGGAGTATTTAGTAGGTCTTCGACTTCCAACAATTGAGATTTTGGTTCGCTTTAAAAGTTCAAGATTTCCATCATAAAAAAGCTGGTTTGGATAGCTTTTCATGCACGAAAGCTCTTCAATTTTATCTTCAACTATATTCATTTTAATACAGTCTATCTATAAGGACTAGCTCAACATCCTCAAAAAGTTTTTTTGATTCACTCAGTGCCATAATTGTATTTGCATGTGGATGTCCTATGGCTATGGCAGTTCCATGTACTTTTGCTACTTTTATCGCTTCTTTAATCTGCTTTTTGACGTATTCTTTTTCCAATTCATGATCTAAAAATATATCTCTGGCCATATATTTTTTTCCATAATTTTTCATAACAACAGGTACTTTTGTTGAAGCGATAGTTCTGCTGTCTATAAAGTCTATATTTTGTTTTTTCAGGGCATAGATTAGTTTATTTACAGCTAATTCGTTAGATGTAAATTTGCTTCCTGTGTGATTGTTTATATATTTCACGTTTGGAAACAGTTTCTTTATACTTGCAATTCTTTGAGAAATCTTTGTCTGCGAATCAGCAACTCTTAAAGTAAATGGCTCCTCTTTTGTAAAGCTCTTAGCTTCCATAGGCAAATGAACCATATAAAAATTTTCATGTGAAGCTAGTATTGCCGAGTTAGGTCTAAACTCACTTGGTGGCAGAAAAGACATGGTAAGTGGTAAATTTAGACTCTTAATTGCGTTCACATGTGACTTTACACTCACATCGTCTATAATAATCGCCAACTTTGGTTTTGTAAAAACTATTTTTGCCTCTCTCTCTGGCGCATTGGGTAAAGTTTCATCATCATATTCATGTGACGCACTGATGTGCTTCACGCTGATTTCTGGTTCTTTATCTAGCTTTTTCTCCTCATCTTTTTTCAACACCTCTTTAAGACGACTGCTTACGCTGCTTTTATCTTTTTGTGCACTAACAGCCTCAAGCTTTCTAAGCATCTCCAATTTTTTTTTATCTTTTCTTAGCTCTTTTTTTACCATTTTATCTTTGGCTTCTTCATAACCTATGTAGTACCCTGCTATAAGAGAACCTAAGATTATTGCTATTACTGCCAAGGTCCACGCTGTGTACATTAAAATATTTGAACTTTTTTTAGAACTTTTATTTTTTCTTTTTCTCATTAAGTTTAAATCCTACTTCTGTCTTTTATTATAAAACTATATCTAAAAAGTAAACTCATTTAGATTAATATGGCATATTGACATATATTCATATTTCTACATCAAGCAAAAATAGATAATTACAAATTAAGTATATTTTATGTATAATCCCGCGTTCCTTTCTCTTTGTATCATTACATTAAATGATATATTTATGATCCGAAAGGGAAACAAAAGCTTACATGTACGTTATGTATAAATGTAAACAAAATACCAAAGGGAGTTTACTCTATGAGAAATTACGAAAACCTAGTAATCGTAAAACCGACACTAACAGCAGAAGAAATTCAAGCTAGCATTACTGCTATCGAAGAAGTTATCACTTCTAACGGTGGCGAAATTGCCACAACAGACGCAATGGGTATGAGAAAATTAGCATATTCTATTGATAAAAATGAGCGTGGATACTTCCATGTTATCTACTATTCAGTTGCTCCATCAGCAATTACTGAAATTGAGAGACGCTTTCGCATTAATGAAGATATTCTTCGTTTTGTTACTATCAAGTATGATACTAACCGTGAAGTAGTAGCTTTTAATCAACTAGTGCAAAAAGCTCAAAAGAAAGCAGCAGCGCCTGCTAAAGTTGAAGCAGAAGCTGAAGTAACAGCAGAAGCTGAAGTAGCAGTAGCAGAGTAATTGGCAATAGCCTAAACAAATAAGGAATATTCATGTATAACAAAGTTATTATGGTTGGAAACTTAACTCGCGATATCGAACTTAGATACTCTCAAGGCGGAATGGGGATAGCAACTACTTCTCTAGCAACAAGCCGAAAATTCACTACCAATGGTGAGAAAAAAGAGGAAGTCTGTTTTGTAGATATCACATTCTTTGCAAGAAGCGCGGAGATTGCTAACCAATACCTTAGAAAAGGGAGTAAAATCCTAGTTGAAGGTAGACTTAACTTTGATCAATGGGTAGATCAAAATGGACAGAAACGCTCTAAGCATACCGTAGTTGTTGAGACTATGCAGATGTTAGATTCTAAAGGTGACAACCAAGGTGGCGGTAGTAATTATCAAGCACCTCAAGGTCAACAGAATCAGCCTCAGCAGCAACAAAGTTATCAACAACCGAGCTATCAGCAGCAGCCACAAAGCTATCAACAGCCGGCTCAGCAAAATGCTAATGCTTACTCTAAGCAAATGCCAAGTAGCGACTCTGTTCCAGTGATTGACATAGATGAAGATGAAATTCCGTTTTAGAAATTAGATAACAAAAGGAAGTAACATGGCAGAAAGAAGAAAATACAAAAAAAGATTTTGTAAATATTGTGAATCAAAAGTAGATTTCATGGATTATAAAGATGTAGGAGCACTACGTTTTTCACTTTCAGAGAGATATAAAATCATGCCTCGTCGTTTAACAGGTAACTGTAAACGTCACCAAGACATGATATCAACAGTTATTAAAAGAGCTCGTGCAGCAGCATTAGTTCCATATACTGTAACTCGTAAAACAGTTGTAACTGCACCATTCGAAAACCTTAGATAGGTTTTTACAAATCCCCTTTTCTGGGGACTAACTCAGCTTCCCTCTTAGTTTAAATAACTTTTAGTAAACATTCATTTCAACAATATCAACATTCTTTCGACCTCTTCATCCCAAACATTACTAGCAAAATTTACACTTGCAAATCATCTATCTTATAACGTTATTAAGCTATAATCCTTAGTCAAAAAATTTATATATTGACTTATCTTTAAACTTTAAAATAATGAAAATTTGTAGAAATAGTTGGAGACATATGGAAACGCAGATAAAAGAAAACATTGAGTTAAAATATCTAAGCATGGATGATTATCAAGAGTTAAAAGAGGTTATGCTCTTATCATATGAGACTATGCCCGACGCTTATTGGAAAGAGCATCAATTTAAATCATTGATTGATAAATTTCCAGAGGGTCAGATTATTATAAAAATTGATGGTGAAATAGCCGGATGTGCATTATCAATTATAGTAAAGTATGATGAATTTGCAAATCATCACACATATCAAGAAATAACAGGTAACTATACTTTTGATACGCATACAGACAAGGGAGATATACTTTACGGAATTGATGTCTTTGTCAAACCTAAATTTAGGGGTCTTAGACTAGGAAGGCGTTTGTACGATTACAGAAAAGAGTTATGTGAAAAGTTAAATCTTAAAGGGATTGCTTTTGGTGGTAGAATTCCAAACTATCACAAATATGAAAATGAATTTTCACCAAAAGAGTATATTGAAAAGGTAAAAAGAAAGGAGATTCACGATCCTGTACTCAATTTTCAAATATCAAATGATTTTCACCCATCAAAAATATTAAAAGGGTATTTAGAAGTGGATCAAGCATCTGGTGAGTTTGCAGTTTTACTAGAATGGGATAATATCTATTATGAAAAACCAAGTAAGATAACGTCAGCAAAGAAAAAAATAGTTCGCTTGGGCTTGATTCAATGGCAAATGAGACCTTATAAAAATCTAGCAGAGTTAATTCAGCAAGCTGAATATTTCATAGATACTGTTTCAGGATATCGTTCAGATTTTGCGTTGTTTCCGGAATTTTTCAATGCACCTTTGATGGCTGAGAACAATCACCTCTCAGAGCCTGCAGCAATTCGAGAATTGGCGAAACACACACATGATATTATTCAAAAATTTTCAGAGTTTGCTATATCATACAACATTAACATTATCTCTGGAAGTATGCCTGAGATAAAAGATGGTCACTTATACAATGTCGGTTATTTATGCAGACGCGATGGGACAATTGATCGTTACGAGAAAATACATGTAACACCGGATGAGGTAAAAATATGGGGGATGCAGGGTGGTCATGAGATAAAAACTTTTGATACGGACTGTGGAAAAATCGGGGTGCTAATCTGTTACGATTCTGAATTTCCTGAGCTCAGCAGACTCCTTGCAGAAGATGGAATGGACATATTATTTGTCCCTTTTTTAACAGACACACAAAACGGCTATTCAAGAGTAAGACATTGCTCCCAGGCAAGAGCTATTGAGAATGAATGTTATGTTGCTATTGCAGGAAGCGTGGGGAATCTACCTAATGTACACAATATGGATATGCAGTTCGCTCAGTCTATGGTCTTTACTCCTTGTGATTTTGCTTTTCCAACAAATGGGATAAAAGCGGAAGCTACGCCAAATACGGAAATGGTTTTAATAGCCGATGTTGACATAGACCTTTTAACGGAGCTACATGAATTTGGAAGTGTCAAAAACTTAAAAGATAGAAGAAAAGATATATATGAAGTAAAGAGAACAACTTAGCAACTTCGAAGATATCAAGTCTATATCTTCGTATGCAGAGGTTTTTCTCTGCTCTTGGTCACTTACTATTGATTTAGGAATATTTTTTGCTATCAGAATAGTAAAAAAGTACTCACATGCACTATATTTTAACAATTATCCTACTCGTAACCTCCATATATGCAAAAGCAAAAGAGTTCTCTGTAGTCATAGATGAGCCATTCAATAATTCTCTACTTGATGTAACAGAGAATCATGACCGCACCGTTAGTGCTGTAGGATTCGTAAAAACACAAAACAATATTACCTCAAAAAAGGGGACTACATACACTAATGCATTTGATTATTTATCATCTATCTCAAATACTCATGGCTCTCAAATACATTTAGTAAAAGTTGATAATCAGGCGAATATCACACTGAGAAAGTCTGTAAAGCTTCAAAATTTCAACGAACCTGTTTCAATACTTAAAACACCAGAAGATGGGCACTATATAGGCGGTTACACGCTTGATGGCTCATTATTAATTCTCAAACTTGACCAAAATGGCAATACTATTTTTACAAAAGTATTTGGGACAAGCAATTATGACAAAATGAGTAATCTTGTATTGCTTAAAGACGGTGGTGTTCTGGCTATCGGCTCTTCAGCAACAACAAGATCACAAAATGACAAACTCTTTGAGAGTGGACTTGGTCTTAATGATATATTTATAAGTAGATTTTCAAAAGACGGTGCCAAGCTCTGGAGCAAGAAATTTGGGACTGAGCATGATGATAAAGGAGTGGACGCGGTAGAAGCTAATGACGGCTCTATTGTTGTTTTGAGTCAAACAAATTATGATAGATTCAAAAACATCTCTATTATGAGATTAACAGAGAATGGGGATAAAACCTGGCTACATCATTACAAAAATGAAAAGCTTACTACTCCATACAAAATTATTAAACTCAAAAACAATAACTTTGTTGTATCTTTGAGTCAAGAAGATGAGATGCATAAACAGCAGATAAGGCTTATAAAATTTGATATACAAAAAAATATTTTACTTGACAAAACAATCCATACAACATATGCTAGTGCACTAAGAGATATAAAAGAGTATTCGGACTCGAAACTAATTGGGGTTGGATATGTAAGTGATACATATAACAGAGATGGTCTAGCAATGCTTTTAGATAGCGAGTTTAATATGCTCCAGCAAGAGCACTTCGGTGAAGAGAACTACGATGAGTTTAGTGCGGTTAAAATCTTGCATAACTCTCAAGCTGTTGCCGTTGGAGTACATACAGATAAAGAGTCTCAAGAGTCTAACATGTGGCTAGTAAAGCTCAACAAAGATATTTCAATAGCTCAAATCGCACCTAAAGTAACTGATTTTTATAAAGAGTTATGTAGAGTATTCAAAGATGAGATTAAATCCCACAAACTAACTATTAAAGAAGATTTATCAATTAGGTTTATTGATAAAAATTTATATTTTAAAACCGCACAATATATACTAACTGAAGATCAAGAAAAATTTTTAAATATATTTGCTAAAAAACTTTTTCCTTTTTTATATGCTCACAAAGTGTTTATTAATACATTAGAGATTAATGGTCATACATCAAGCGAATGGGCAGAAACAAACTTTACAAGCAACTATTTGCTAAATGAAAAGTTATCAATGAATCGCTCATATCACACTCTTGCCTACATGTTTAAAAATCAAGACATAGAGACTCAAAACTGGCTATCAAGTATAATTAAAGGTAGTGGGCTTAGCTATTCAAAGAGAGTAATGTTTGATGAAAAAGAAGATAAAGAAAAATCAAGAAGAGTCTCCTTCAAGATTATTCTAAAGTAGTTTAGTCTTCTATTGTTGAAGCTCTAAAATCTAGACGAACTTTGTCCTGTTTTAGCTTTTTGTAAAGTTTAAATTTAGCTTGTTCTAACTCTTCATCACTGTATGCAAAAGTAGATTTCAGTTCATCATTACCTAATCCTGCACTATCCATTGCGAAAAGTCTTAATTCTTTTTTAGTAAGCTTTGCCTTTATTACCGCATAAAGTGCTTTGTCATCCTCAATAAGATCTACTGCAGACATTTTACAAAATTCTGCCAATTTTTCTCTAAAACTGTTCTCACCGTTATACTGTCTCCAGATACTGTTTTCAAGCATTATATTTTCCTATTATTATTTCTTATACAAAGGGACTAAGTCCTGATTGTATTCTGTTACTGAAGCTTTGGCTTCGTCAAAAAAAGTTAGTCCAACTCTTTTAATATTTGTGTTAAATCTTTTGTCTCTATTATAATATTTGCTTCTTTTTTCAGGATATCTCTAGCACAAAAAGCTACTCTAGTTCCAGCGTGAGCAAACATAGATAAATCATTTGCTCCATCACCACACACAAGCGTCTCATCTTCGCTAACTCCAAGAATGTTTTGAAGTCTTACCAACATGTCACCCTTTGAGAAGTTAAACATCATGTCACCACCGACAAGTCCTGTAAGCTTTCCATCTTTTACATGTAGCGCATTTGAAAAGTCGGCATCATAACCCAAAATATCCTTAGCGTAGGTAGTTGCAGTCCTAAAACCGCCACTAAAACACACTACTGTCATACCTCTTTTTTTAAGCTCTGCTATTGTCTCTTTAGCACCTGGCATGTAAGGAAGATTATGACTTATCTTTTCAACAATACTAAAGTCAAGACCTTTTAAAAGACTAACTCTTTGCTGAAGTGATTCAAAAAAATCCAACTCGCCACTCATTGCCGCTTCAGTTATTTTACTAACCTTTTCACCAAGTCCGAGCTCCTCAGCAAAAAAATCTATTGTCTCGCCATCCATAAGCGTAGAATCAAAATCAAAAACAGCCAGTTTTAACATATATTTTTCTCTCTTTAGTTATAATGTCGCAATTATAGCACCGCTAACTAAAAACTTAGTTACATTTGATTTATTAGCGCGACTAACAATACTACAAAGCAGGACTTTTTTTGTTTGATGAACTGATAAATAAATTAAAAAACGATACATATATTACCTTGGAAACCACACCCGGTCACTCCCCTGTTTTCACTCCAACAGTAGATAAGATTGCAGAGCTGGGACTCGATAAGCTAGTAGATGGGTTTACTACCACTGACAATCCGCTGGCAAAACTAAAATACAACGCTCTTTTTGCAGCAAAAATATTGCAAGACAGATTTAATAAACCAGTTATAGCGACCATGAGCATGCGTGATAGAAATAAAATAGCATTGCAATCTGACCTGCTTGGTGCGAATGAAGTAGATATTAGAGCTATTTTGGCACTTACAGGCGACCCGGCAACGATATCTGACCAGCCACATGCAAAGGGTGTATTTGAGGGGGACAGTTCTCTTTTACTAGATATTATCTCTGCTTTTAACTCTGGCATGAACTATGCCGGAAAGCCACTTGCTGTAAAACCTAAAACACTCTACCCTTTTGCTGTGGTCAACTCTTATGCAAAAAATCCAAAAACACTTCAAAAGAAAATACAAAAAAAGATAAAACATGGAGCAATTGGAATTATCACCCAGCCTGTTTATGACGTGCAAAATGCCATACAGCTTTTAGAACTTCGCGATGCAGCAAATGCTGAGTGTTGCAGCGAAGATAAAAAAGGGGAACTTATTATTGGTCTATTCCCTATAACTAAGCTCCGTACTGCTCAATTTCTATCTGCTCACGTACCTGGAATAAATGTTCCAAACTCTTGGTTAGAAGCACTTAGAGAAGCCAATCTAAAAGGTGCTGATGAAGAGTACAAAGTTGGATTTGAACTTAGCAAAAAACTTTTTGATGATGTAAAAAAACTTCATCCTAAAATCCATCTAATGACGGCGAATCAGTTTACACTGGCAAAAGATTTATTAAGCTGATTTGCCCTCACCTTTAAAATCACGTATAAACTCTCTAAAAGCATCTATTTTTATCGGTTTACTAAAATAGTACCCTTGTATCTTATGACAGTGCAAAAGTTTTAGAGTGTCAATATGCTCTTTGGTTTCCGAACCCTCAGCAATTACATCCTTTCCTAAAGACCTAGCCATTGCTATTACTGTGGCAACAATAACTCTATCATCCTCATCTTTATCAATATCAAGCACAAAACTACGATCTATTTTTATAGTTTGTACTGGTAGTTTCTTAAGATAACTCAGTGATGAATAACCTGTTCCAAAATCATCAATAGAGAGTTTAAAACCTTTTTTATGCAACCTATTTAATATTGCTAATGCTTTGTCGACATTATTCATAATATGGCTCTCGGTTATCTCTAACTCAACATAACTTATTTCAATACCGGTGTCTTGAACAAGAGTGCAGATATCATCAACAAAAGATTCATCTTCTAACTGCTTACTAGAAACATTAATAGATACAGTTAACATATTCCCTTCGTCATGAAGTATCTTAGTATCTATAAATGCCTGTTTTGCCACCCATAAGCCTATTTCCAGTATCTGTCCTGTCTCCTCAGACACATGTATAAATTTATCAGGTCGTATAAGACCAGACTCTCCATGATTCCAACGAATCAGTGCTTCCATCCCATATACAGACCTTGTTTCAAGGTTTACTTTTGGCTGGTATACCAAAAAAAACTCATCTTTACTAATTGCATTACGCAGATTATTTTCTAAAAATACACGCTCTGTTATCTTATCATTCATAGATTGAGCAAAAAACTGGTAGCCATTCTTTCCTGACTCTTTTACATGATACATGGCTGTATCAGCTGCTTTTATAAGCGCTTCATATGTCTCACCATCATCAGGGAAGACACTTATCCCCATACTAACACCGGAATACAGTTTTTTATCCTCTATCTCAACTGGAGTATGAAATGTATTAACTATCCTCTTAACAACTGGAACTATATCAATAATAGAATCCACATCCTCTATAAGAATTGTAAATTCATCTCCACCTAAACGCGAAAAGGTATCTTGTTCTCTAAGAAGAGCCTTTATAGATTTTGCCACTTCTATAAGGAATTTATCACCAACAAGGTGTCCAAGTGTATCATTTATATTTTTGAAATTATCCATATCTATAAAGAGTATGGCCATTTTTTTGCCACTACGCTTCGCTGCAGACAATCTGCTAACAAAACGCTCTTCAAACAACACTCTGTTTGGTAAATCTGTTAGATAATCATAGTATGCAAGGTTATGTATTAATTTTTCTTGCTGTTTTTTAGCACTAATATCGTTAGTAATAGATATATAATTTGTCAATATACCATCATCATTATACAAAGCAATTATACTAAGCTCTGCCGTATATAGTTCCCCATCTTTTTTACGGTCAATAATTTCACCTCTCCATTGACCTTTGCTAATAATAGCATCCCATACTGATTTATAAAAAATATTGTCATGCCAACCAGAACTTAACATAGCAGGTCTTTTGCCCTTAACATCTTCAAGTGTATATCCAGATATCTTATTAAACGCTTTATTTATAGCCAAAATACGTTGCTGTGAATCAGTAATAAGTACACCGTCATTCATTTTTTCAAAAACTGTAGAAGCTAAAAGAAGTTCATTTTGTACAACTTTTTGTTTAGTTATATCATGTACTGTGCCTATAGATCTAACCGGATTCCCATCAGCGTCAAACTCATGTTCACATGTCTCTTCAACATACCCTATCTCTCCGTTCTCGCGAACAATACGGTGCTCAACGTGGTATCCAATCCTTGCTTCTAGCGAGTTCATATAACTATTGTTAACCAAATCAATATCATCTGGATGAATATGTTTTAAAAATGCTTCATATGTGGCACCAAATTCCTGAGGCTTAAGACCAAAAATACGGTAAACCTCATCGGACCAATACAGACTATTTGTTACTAAATCTAATTCCCAATGCCCAATATTTGCCAGAGATTGCGCCTGCATAAGTCCTGATTGAAGTTTTTCATACTTCTTTTCTTCTAATTTTTCATTTGTTATATCCCAAAAAATACCCACAACTGCAACAATTTCACCATTAGAGTAGATTGGTTTTTTTATAGTTCTTATTACTCTTTTTTTATTACCGACTATAATATCTTCTTCTATATCTATAACTTGTGCGCTTTGTATAACAATGGTATCATCATCTCTATATTTTTGGGCAATCTCTTTAGGAAATAAATCTAAATCATTTTTACCTACTATTTGAGAAGGCTTCTTACCAAGTAATTTGGCATAAGTATTATTTGCAAAAATGTATACAGAGTTGACATCTTTTACAAAAATATTTTGCTCAAGTGAATCAAGTATGAGCTCACCATTAAATAGCTCTTGTTTTAAATGCATTTCAATGTCTCTCAATTATCTTGGTATTTATATTGTATTTTATCATATTACAGCACAATATATTTAAAATTTACTTACTAGCTTTGCTTTATTATATTTTGATATAATCACACTACTTATTTTATGGGAAAACAATGATTGATTTAAAACTATTACAAAAAGATTTTGATGGCGTTAGTACGAAGTTAATGCGCAAGGGCGTTGATGCTAAACTTATTGAAAATTTAAAAACTAAAAATGAGGAACTGAAGTTAGCTAAATCTGAATTTGAAACTCTTCAAGCATTACAAAACAGCATGAGCAAAGAGTTTGGAGTTTACAAACGAGAAGGTAAAGACGTTAGCGAACTTAAGGCTAAAGTTGATGCAAATAAAATAAAAATAACTGAGGCGTTAGATATTCAAAGAGTAAAACAAGAAGATTTAGAGACTCTTGCCATGAGTATTCCAAATATACCAGATGACAAAGTTCCAGATGGTGCTGATGAAAATGACAATGTAGAAATTAGAAAAGTTTTAATTCCAAAAGAGTTTAGCTTTACCCCTAAAGAGCATTGGGAGTTAGCTGAGCAAAATGGCTGGATAGACTTTGAGCGTGGTGTAAAACTTGCGACTAGCCGTTTTAGTGTAAGCTTTGGTATGGGGGCGAGATTAGAGCGTGCACTTATAAACTTTATGCTTGACTTTAATCGCCAAAGAGGCTTTGAAGAGGTCAGTGTTCCAGCACTTGTAAACAGAACTGCTCTAGAGGGGACAGGGCAACTTCCTAAGTTTGAAGATGATTTGTATAAAATTGACTCTTTAGAACTATTTTTAATTCCTACAGCAGAAGTTCCAGTAACTAACCTCTACCAAGATGAGATACTTCCTGAAGACAAACTACCTATAAAAATGACAGCTTATACCTCGTGCTTTAGAAAAGAGGCTGGAGCTGCCGGGCGTGATACAAGAGGGATGATTAGACAGCATCAATTTCACAAAGTAGAACTTGTTTCTCTGGCAAAACCTGAACAAAGTGATGAAATATTTGATGAGATGGTTACATGTGCATCTGATATCTTGACTGCACTTGAACTTCCTCACCGTCTTGTAACTCTTTGTACAGGAGATTTAGGTTTTAGCGCAGCTAATACAGTAGATATAGAGGTTTGGTTACCAGGTCAAGCAACTTACCGTGAAATCTCTTCTATCTCAAACACTAGAGAGTTTCAAGCAAGACGTGCAAAAATCCGTTTTAAAGATGGCGGTAAAAACTCTTTCGTACATACACTAAACGGCTCTTCTTTAGCTGTTGGTCGTACTCTTGTAGCTATTATGGAAAACAATCAAAATGAAGATGGAAGTATTACTATTCCAGAAGTTTTAAAACCTTATTTAGGGATGTAACTTCAATAAATAGGCAGCTACTTTATAAAAAACTGCCTATCAAAAGTCATATTTAGTCAACCAAAACAATCCCCATACTCTCAAGCATATAAAGCGCTTCATAACGATTAAATACAGCACCTTTTATATAGTTGTTTTTTAGGTCTATATTCGTATTACTTGCGTCTGTGAAATTTGCGTATTCTAAATGAGTATCACCAAAGAGCGCTCCTTTGAAGTCACTCCCTCTAAAGTCCGCATTTTTAAATGATCCAGAACGAAAATCAAGATCTTTTGCACTACACTCTCTTATCTCAATCCTATCTTGTAAGAGTCCATAGAAGTTGCTATCATTTAATATACACTGCTTAAACTTCATCGGTTCATTACTCAACAAACTTTTCCAATCACACATAGTCCAATCAATGCCTATCAACTTAGATGAGATGAACTCACACCCACTTACCTTAGAGTCAGTAAGCTTCATCAGGCTCAGATTACAGTTTTCAAACCGACAATCTATAAAGCGGCACGAACGAAAAAGAGTCTCACTAAAATCACATGAGACAAACGTACATTCTTCAAATTCTGCATTTTTTATAGTTTCTCCATGAAGGGAAACCTTCTCAAAATCTTCTGCAAAACAGTCAAGACCATCTGCTATTAGTTCTGCATTTTTACTCATCACTTCCCTTTGTATCTTTTTATTTCGCAGTGATAATACTTAGTAACTAAATTCTAAAGAAAATCTACAATGATGAAAATATCGTCATTCCAAGCTTGACTTGGAATCTAGTTTATTAATTAATCAGAGGTCTCAATTAAATAAAATTTTTCTCTAACACTTTTGCAAACTTCTCTAGCTCACTGTTCATGTCCAAATCACCTTTAAATATATCATGAACAGAGTATGTCTCTAGAGGCTCAGCCCCACAAAACTGAAATGTTTTATGCGTAGCTATATTCGCTTCATCTAATGATAAGCCGTCAAAAAAACCATCCTTAGCGGAAAATTCACTAGCTGGACAATTGTAAGTAAGTGAAATCATATACTTTGTACCTTGCATAAGGCCCCCACTACCATAGCGCTTTGTCGCATCACTTCTACTTCTTCCATCATTTATATATAAACCATTATGATCACCGGCAGAAAAAACTTCATCTATATATTTTTTTGTAATCCAAGGAACACCCATCCAGTAGACAGGATATTGGAGTAGGATATAATCAGCCCAAACAAACTTTTCAACTTCATCTTTTATATTATAATCACTCTCTACTACACTATGCTTCAGGTTAAAGTTGTTTTTCTTAAAGAACTCAGATGCAGATGCAATGTACATCTTTGTTAAATTTCCCTCTGCAACTTGATCATATCTTTGATGTCCATTTATAATTAAAACATTTTTCATAATTTTTCCTTTTATAATTTTTACAGTAGCATATTATTAGTAGAAATAAGGCCGTGACTACAGAGCCAAAATTTTAACCATAAAATTCATTCTCTCTAATACACAAGCAAATTTCAAGAAAGACGTTTAAAAATCCGTTTTAAATATGGCGGTAAAAACTCTTTCACACATGCACTTAGCAACTCTTCTTTAGATATTGGTAGCACACTTGCAGTAATGATGTAAAACTTTTAAAACTAAGATAGAAGCATTATTGCTCCAAAATTACTATTTACCAATAGTTTGTGCGAAAGTCTCTAATTCAGCATCAGAGTATTTTGCAACTTGGCCTTGCATCATATTCATTGGTCTTCCATACGTGCCAGCTTTATACCCTTTAAGCGCAGTAGAAATATCCGCATGAGTCATATCAGAAACAACTTTTGACTTATTAAGAGCAGATTTGCTCCAGTCAGCCCCATGACAACCTGTACAAGCTTCACTGTTCACGCCAGCGATTAAAGCTGTTGTCGCGGTTAAAGTAACTATTACTATGATAATTTTTTTCATTTCAAATTCCTCTTAAGATTATATTAGGTTAGATAAAATTATATCATATTAAATAAAAACTTTATTGAGAATCTAGAATTTTATACTCACCGAGTTCAATACCCTCAACGTTGTATTTCCCAAATCCTACTCTATGAAGTGCTACCACCTTATTACCAACAGCTCCAAACATACGTTTCACTTGATGATAACGCCCCTCACTTATTTCTAGGTGGACTACGGTTTCGCTTATAATCTTCATTTTTGCAGGAAGCAGTGGTTTTTTTTCACCACTTAAAAGAAGTGTCCCGCTTGCAAATATTTCCTCTTCATCACCTCGTATTGGATTGAAAAGTGTCACTTTATATAGTTTTGACACATCACTTTTTGGACTGGTAAGGCGATGGTTTAGAACTCCATCATCTGTAAGTAAAATAGCACCTGTTGTGTCACCGTCTAGCCTTCCAATTGTTGAAATTTTTGGATTTCTTCTTTGCCAACGATCAGGTAGAATGGAGTATATAAGAGAGCCTTTGTCATCATGAGAACAAATCGCACCACTTGGCTTATTCATCAAAATAATTAAAGACTCAGGGTCAAGTACTTTTTCATTTATTGTCACATCATTATGATAAACCTTCTTATTTGTATCAAAAACTCTCACTCCATTGACACAAACTCGAAATATTTTTAGAAATTTTTTAGCTTCACTTCTTGAGCAATACCCAAGGCTTGAAAGATGAGCATCTACTCTTTTGTAACTATTTTGCATTAATACCGCTTTTTTTTGAAAAATATTATCTTGTTAATGTTTATTATATCTCAAATCATTTAACTAGCATATATCAACAAGGCTCCGTATCGGTTTATTGGAACTTTTTTTGCTTAAAGAGACTAAAATACTAAGGCATATAATGGCAGCAGAGGGAGTAGAAGAAAGTATAATCATTATTGAAGATAGTGATGCTGCTTATGTAAAAAGTCTTCATACTAATGATATTATAGGGGAGAGCTCTTCAAAAAACAATAAACTTCTTCTCATCGCTGCTGGAGTGTTTATACTTATTTTGATTGTATTAATTACTTCACTTATATTATCAAAATCATCAAAAAAATATGATGATGTATCCATGAAATACATAGAAAATAAACTAGAAGATGAATCTAAAAAGCCAGTAGAACCTACTAAAATAGAAAATATGATTGCAAAAGCAAACTATTTATATTCAACGGGATCAAAAAGTGAAGCATTGTCGCTTTTTGAAAAAATAGCTCTCTACAGTGAAGCAGTCTCAGCTTATAATTTGGGTGTAGCTCAACTTAAAGATGAGCAATATGATGTAGCTTTGAAATCATTCCAAAAAGCAATACAAAATAATGAAAAAAGATGCGTCAGTGCTATTAATGCAGCTGTATGCTCACTGCATCTAAAAAATAACAAAAATTTTAGATACTACATTGATTTGGCATATGCATATTTGCCAGCGGAGAGGCAGTCACCTCTCTATTCATACTATTACGCTCTTATTAACTACTATAACGAGAACTATCTCGAAGCTCTCAGTGCTCTTAAAAATCCAACAACTGCTGAATATTTAAAAATACAAAATAATTTAGGTACAAAGATAAATGCTCTATTTGATAACGACTATGATGCAATTGAAAATATGGAGCAAAATCAGCCAATAAAAAATGATTTTAGCTTAGGACTTCTTTATGCAAGAGTTGGTGATTTAACTCTTGCAAAAAAACATTTAAAAAATGCAATCGTAAAGAATATTGAGCCTGTAAAATCTCAATTAGCATTAAGCTTTGTAAACTTAAAAGCTGGACAGGTTCAAGATGCTGCCAAAGAGATAAACAATATTACAGACATGTTTGAAGAAGAAGCATATAAGCCTTATCCGATAAAAGTAAAACTTAAAGAGTCTCTTTTTGATATTGATAAGGCTCAAAAACGATACAGAGAAATAACACTACACGATAAATTACTTACATATCAAAAAATATTTTATTTTTCTCCATATAAAATATTTAATGCAAATAAAACAATAAGTTATATTCGAAAAGGGAATGCAAATATATTTATTGATAATGTTAATTCTGCAAAAGACTATTTAAAAAAGAGCTACTCATCTTCAAATGTAAATATTGGAATAACAAAGGCAATCAAAAAAGCACTCTCTTATAAAATTAGAGAAGCGAACAGCATGCTACTTGAACTAATAAAAATTCAGCCAAAACACTCAATATTACACTACAACTTAGCCCTTACATTTGCTCAGATGGGAAATATGACCGATGCACATGAACACTTCTTACGTTCATACCACTTAGATGCAAAAAACTACTTATCCGGAGTATATGCTGTTATGTGTTCTCAAATAGTTCACAAAGAGAATAAAAAACTACTCTCCATAATCAAAGAATCGCTTAATAATGAAGAAATTAATGAAAATATTGATCTATATAAAACTCTTCTATTTATTAGTGAGGATAAAATATTGGAATCTGCAGACTGGCTTAAAAACGATTACAAACAAAGACCTCTATACTTAGCCTTAGATATTATAATAGCGCTCAAACAAAATAATCTTGATACTGCAAAAAAATCATCACAAAAACTAACTATATTACTCCCAGATGAGATATTACCTCATTTAATGAATATTGACACAAGTTTCAGCGAACTTTCTCCAAAAAAATATTCAAATGAAGTTGCTAACTACTTGAAAAAACAAAACTTTAATTTTAATGATCTATACTACGGTCCATATATTACAAGATATCTCTACATTCAGCAAAACTTGATAACTGGCCGTCTATATTTTTTAAGAAAACAACTAAAACAAGTCTTAGAATCAACAACAGAACAGACGCATGAGTTAACAAGTTCTCTAGCCCTTGCCTCACTGTATGACAATGCTTTCGAAGAGTCATACACCCTTTATAATAATCTTATAGATAATCTTAAAGTTAGAGACTCTTATACTCTCTTTTTAGCTGCTGTTGCATCTACAGCAGCCAATCACCATGAAAATGCAATAGCTCTGCTAGAGTTATCAAAAATGAAAGACTCTAATTTTTTAGAGAGTCGATATGCACTTGGTCTTCTTTATCTTGAAGCAAAAAATAATAAAGGTGCTGTTATTCAACTATCAAGAGTAAATAAAAACAACTTCAACTCTGAATATTTTAATTTTGATATTGATGTTGATAAACTAATTTTTGAAAAGCAACATCAAAAATAAAGTAAAATTATTTATTCTTTTTATCATTTGTAAAGTATCCTATAAGCGTTTGAGAAGCTGCTAATTCAGTACCTATATTCACATTTAATCTAAAGTTTTTAGGTAAATAAATAGTTGTAATACCATTAACCATAACCCCATATCTAGACCCTTTAAGTAGGTTTTGATTTATTATTGCATCAATTTTTATACTCATAAAACTCTGTTTTAGTCTATGTACAACTTTAACACTATTATTATTGTTATCACTAAAAACAAGCACTGCATTTTCGTTGATATTTTTTGATAAATTGTTGAAAGGTGATAGTCTAGAGCCTTTATATATTTCTATATTGCGGAGTGAGGAAGTAAGAGGAACTCGCAAAAGTGTTACATTAAAGTAGCTACTCTCAATTTCAACTCTATAGGCATATTTGTCATCTTTAAGCTCTTCAATTAGTGATATTACACCATCAGCAGGTGCAACAACACTCCCTTCTTGAAAAATTATATTTTCTCTTTCCGGATTCCTAAAAATAAACACAAAAAATAAAGTTACTAAAAAGGCACAAAGTTGTAAAAAACCAAAATCTAAAAATGTAAAAACTACAAAAGATAAAATAGCCCAAAGAATATAATTTATACCCTCTTTTGCTATTGGTAAAAGATTATTTCTCATCGCTTTTCTCTTCTGCATCTTTAGCTTCATCTGCCATTTTTGCATCTTGTTCTAGTTCATCTCTAATTTCATCTACTACTTTTGTAACTTTAGAATCAATATTATTCTTTTTTTCAAAAGAAACAATAATTTCTCTTACTTCTTCACCGGTAATATTCTCTTTTTTATATAATAGCTTAACCATATCTTCAATAGCTTCTCTATACTCTTCAAGTCTAACCAATACTACATCATATCTTTCTCTCAAGGATGTTTTTATAAACTCATCCATATTCTCAGCCATTTTATCACTATATTCACGCGTAGCTTGCATTCCGCCACCCAAAAATGATTGTCTGCTTTTTTCTAAGACCATAAGTCCTGCAACATCACTCATACCATAGGTTTGAACCATTGATTTTATAATATCTGTTGCACGCTCAAGGTCATTTCCGGCGCCTGTTGATATCTCACCGATAAATACCTCTTCAGCAGCACGACCACCAAGAAGAACATCAACTTCAGCCCAGAGTTCATGTTTTTGCATCATAAATTTGTTCTCTTCTGGAGTATTTAAAGTGTATCCTAACGCAGCCAAACCACGAGGAACAATAGATACTTTTGAAACTTTTTTTGCCCCTTTGGTAGTTTCTGCAAGAAGGGCGTGACCACTTTCGTGATATGCAACAATTTTCTTCTCTTTTGGATTAATACGGCGAGACTTTTTAGCAAGTCCGGCTAAAGCACGTTCAACTGATTCAAATAAATCACTCTGTTTTACTGTTTTTTGACTTTTTCTACCTGCTAAGAGTGCTGCTTCATTGATAATATTTGCCAAATCAGCACCAGCTAGTCCTGCTGTTAAACGAGCTACTTCTTTAAGCTCAACGTCATCGTCCATCTTAACGCCCTTAACATGCACATTTAGTATTTTAACACGTCCTTCAAAGTCAGGTTTATCAACTAAAACTTGTCTATCAAAACGACCAGGACGCAACAATGCCTGATCAAGTACTTCGGGTCTATTTGTAGCAGCTAGAATAATAATAGGAGTATCTGTTCCAAAACCATCCATCTCCGCAAGTAGTTGATTTAAAGTTTGTTCTCTCTCATCATTTCCACCCATAACACCGCCAGCAGCACGGCTTTTACCTATAGCATCAATTTCATCTATAAATATAATACTTGGGGCGTCTTTTTTTGCTTGTTCAAATAAATCACGAACTCGAGCTGCACCTACCCCAACAAACATCTCAATAAAACTAGATCCGCTAACTGAGAAAAAAGGAACATCCGCTTCACCTGCAACAGCTTTTGCTAATAGTGTTTTACCAGTACCGGGACTACCCACTAAAAGAACACCTTTGGGAATTTTGGCACCTATTTCCACATAACGAGCAGGGAACTTTAGAAAATCTACTATCTCTTGAACTTCCTCTTTTGCCTCTTCTACACCAGCCACATCATCAAATTTTGTCTTTGGTTTTTCAGAGTTGACCATCTTTTTAGAATTACCCATCCCAAGTATTCCACTACCCATACTTTTTTGCATACGACCTGCAAAAAACATCCATATACCAATAATAATTAAAAACGGTAGAAGCCATCCAAACATTTCAGTAAACCAATTAGTTTCACTAAAACCAGTGTATTCAACACCTTGTTTTTCTAACTCTTCAATAAGATTCACATCTCCAGGCAGAATTCTTGTTGTGTAAACCGATAAGTTGTCAGATCCATATGCTTTTATATAACTTTGACCAATATCAACCTTCTTTAACTGCTTAGATGAGATCAATGATTTAAATTCAGAATAACTAACTGTTTTTGCTCGTTTACTCGCACCAGCTACATTTTCATTAGTACCTTGAGTATCACCAACAATTGTTTTAAAAAGAAGGATTATTACAACTGAAAAAATCGCAAAAGTTATTAGTGGGTTTTTATTAAAAAAATTGTTGTTTTTGTTATTATCTTGCATGTCTATTCTTATCCTTTTTTTAAAATAAGTGTTACCCACTCATCTTCTCTTATTGTTTCAACAATATTAAATTCTTTGTAAAATTTTAAAACTTTTTTCTCATATTTATCCAAAATTCCAGAAAGAACAAGAATTCCATCATCTTTTAGGACACTCTTCAAATCATTCGCTATAAAGGTTAAAACATCTGCCACTATGTTTGCAACAACTACATCATAGTTACTTTTAGCAAGGCTACAAGATCCTTCCCAAAGGTTATTGAATTTAACTTCATTTAATTTTGCATTCAATTCACTATTATCAACACATACTATATCTGTGTCACATGCATCTACTAGAGCGCCAAGCTTCAATGCCCCTACCCCTAATATTCCACTACCGCAGCCAACATCTAAGACTTTACTGTCTTTTTTCACATACTTTGCTATTGCTCTTAATGATGATGCGGTTGTTGGGTGATGACCTGTTCCAAAGGCTAAAGCAGGGTCAATAACTATATTTATTAAATCCTTGCTAGGCTCATCCCAAGTTGGATGAATATAAAATTTATCAATTTGTATTGGCTGAATACTGTTTTGATAAACTTCTACCCAATCACTGTTTTTCAGTTTAGATTGAATGCATTCTAGCTCTATATTTTCACCAAGTGCTTTTTGCAAAGCCTCTGTAAACTGCTCTAGTCCCCAAACTATAGTGTCAAGATCATCTTCACTTCTAATGATAAAACTATCATCTGTCTCTTCGAAACCAACAGGTAAAGTATCTGCTAAAAAATCTGAAAAAAGAGAATGATGAGAAGAGGGCTTAACTACTAATTCAAAGTAATGCTCTTGCATTACACTTCGATACCCATAACGGCAGCTAGTTTCTCTTTTAATACTTGAGGAGTAAATGGTTTAACTATATAGTTATTCACGCCGGCTTTCAATGCAGTAATAACTTCTGCTTTACCGCCCTCAGTTGTTACCATAATAATAGGCAAGTCTGTAAAACGTGCATCTGCGCGAACTTTTTTAACAAGTTCAAGACCATTCATCTCCGGCATGTTCCAATCTGTTATAAGCATTTGTACGTCAGGACTTGCATCCAATGCTGCCCAACCCTCAAGACCATCAGCACCTTCAAGAATATCTTTATGTCCAAGTCTTGCTAGCGTGTTTTTAATTATACGGCGCATCGTGGAACTGTCATCAACAACAAGTAATTTCAATTGAAATCCTTTTATATATATTTATAATTTTATTTAAGTAATAGTATCTAAATTCTATTTATATTATGATTAAGTAAAGCTTAATTTAGAAGCTTAAACATATTCGCTAGGTCTAATGTGCCCTCATAGTAAGCTTTTCCTATGATTACTCCATCAACTGCATTGGTTGCAATTAATGCCTCTATATCACTCTCATCTTTAACTCCACCACTAGCAATAGTACTAATTCCACTTGCATTTGCTATGTCAACAGTAAACTCTACATTAACTCCGCTGAGTGTTCCATCTCTACCAACATCAGTACAAATAATTGCCTCAACACCAGCATTTGCAAACTCTTTTGCTAAATCTGTTGCCTTCATGGTGCTTACCTCTCCCCAGCCCTCAACTGCTACATAGCCATCGATTGCATCTATTCCAACCGCTATTGGGTATTTTGCTGCCATTTCTCTAACAAACGCAGAGTCTTTAACAGCGATAGAGCCTAGGATAATTCTATCTATCCCTATATCTAGCATTTTTTTAATTGTAGCTTCATCACGGATACCTCCGCCTAGCTCAAGCTTTACATTACAGTTTTCTCTAATTTTAATAATTTGTTCTAGATTTTTTGGCTCACCTGCGAATGCACCATTTAAATCAACTAAATGCACCCATTCAGCACCCATCTCTTCAAACTTTTTCACAAGAATCCATGGTTCGTCTGAGTAAACTTTTGCACTCTCCATAAGACCTTTTGTTAGTCTTACTGCTTTTCCATCTTTTAAGTCAATAGCTGGGTATAAAGTCATATTTATTTTCCTATAGTTTAATAAAATTTTCTAATATTTTAAGACCATTTTCATGGCTTTTTTCAGGGTGAGGCTGAATTCCCATCACGTTAGAATGAGAAACAGCTGATGTAAATTCGTACCCATAGTTGGTTCGCCCTATGATATCCTTTTCATCTGTACAATTAACATGAAAAGTATGCACGAAATAGAGATAATGTTCTTCATCTAAATTTTCAAATAGTGGATGCTCTTTGGTGAACATTCTATTCCATCCCATATGTGGAACTTTAAGTGGTTCGCTAAATTTAGTTACATCAAAAGCCGTTACACTACCTTTGATTAAGCCTAATCCTTTATGCTGACCAAACTCTTCACTAGATTCAAAAAGTAACTGCATTCCAAGACAAATGCCTAACATGTACTTGCCACTTTTGGCGTACTCTCGTAAAGGTTCAATCATGTTTCGCTCTCTTAAGTGTTCCATTGCATCGCCAAAAGCTCCAACACCAGGAAGAATTAATTTATCATAATTTTTAAACTTTGCAGGATCGCTCTCAACAACTGTTTCTTCACCCAACTTTATAAATGCATTTTGCACGCTTGCCAAATTTCCCATGTTATAATCTACTATTGCTATCATTCTTCACTTTTCACTTTTGTAAATTTTATGTACACTGCCAATGTTACAAGTAGCATTGCTACTCCTGCCACTATATACATTGAATACAGTAACTTTTCTGGATCTGTTATAGCAAATTTGAATACTAACATCAATGCTTCAATGGATAAAGCAATAATTATAGAGCCTAAAAACCGAACCATTGTCTTATGCGGTCCTGAAATATTATACTCTTTATGTCTTCCTAATATTTCTTCTTCTATCAATGTTTTTGCCAAGTCAAATATAGCAAGGGCTAAAGTAAGTAGAATAGTTGCTTCAAAGACATATTTTATTTCAAAGTGCGAAGGTGATATTTCATATTCAAAAAAGCTCTGTACCCCTTTAAAAAAAAGCAACATTGCTATTCCTATAAGTGCTACTGAAAAGGCCAGATAAGAATACATAAACAACTTCGAAAAGAATGAGTCAAACGTATTTTGATGAGATATTTTTATTACTTCATCTAGAGGCATATCAAAACATGCCACATATAATAGATTTCCATTTTCATCAAAAATAGGTTGAGAGGTAGTTACCGTCAACTCTTGCGTAATAAGAGATGGGTAAGGGTCTGTAATAGTACATCTGCCCTCTCTAACTGCACGGTAATAATAGGCTCTGTCAGCCCTTATCTTTCCAATATCACTTTCAATCTGTTTATGAGCCGTGTGTGTAGGAGTAACTTGAACGCCACGCTTGTCAAGAAGATAAACTCCTTCACAATTTTCTAAATCTGCTTTTATCTTTAAAAGACGAGGCATTATCATATCAACAGAAAGAGAAGGCAATCTATTTGGAATATTTTTAGAAAATAGATAACAAAAATATGCTCTAGCCTTTGTACGACCCTCTGAAAAATTTTGTATATCTGCTGCAACCATCTTTTATTGCCTTGTTTAAAATTAGCGTGATTATAGCAAAGGCTTAATAACAAGAAGATTATATGTTACTTTTTATATATAAGCATTTTGCTATAATTGCATTTATTAACTATAGGAGTTATTTAACTGATGGGATTTAAACTATTTACACTAATTGAAAAAATTTTAATGCTTTTACCAAATACTTTTAGAAAGAAATTTTTTTCTACACTAGGGACTATTGCCTACTACGCTTCTTCTAGATACAGAGATGTTGCATATAAAAATCTTGACTTTGCATTTGATGGCAAGATGAGTAAAAAAGAGAAAGATGAAATAGTACGCTACAGTTTTAAAAACCTTCTGTTTAACTTTTTGCATCTTATGGAAATTAGACATATGAGTATTGATGATTTAAAGAACAAGATAACGATACAAAATATTGAATCTGTTAAAAAAGCACATGAAGCTGGTCGCTCGGTTATCTATGTGACTCCCCACTATTCAGCTTGGGAACTTGGAGGAACATCTATCGCTGCCTTTATAGAACCAATTACGGCAGTTTTTAAAAAAATGAAAAATGAAAAATATCAAGAGTGGGTACTAGAGTCAAGAGGCAAGTTTGGCAACAAGTCTTTAGAAAAAGCAAATGTTATAAAGCCACTTATAAAACTAATAAAAAAAGGTGAAGCTTGTGGCATAGTTATAGATACAGCTATTAATCCAAGAGAAGGGTTAGAAGTAATGTTTTTAGGTAAAAGTGTTCGTCAAACCTCGACACCGGCATATCTTGCTAGAAAATACAACGCTGCTATTATACCAATAACCATTCGCACAGATGATGAGGACAACTATACACTTATGCTTTTTGATGAAATTGTGGTTGAAAAGAGCGATGATGAGTCAGCTGACATTCAAAAAGCCACTCAACTTCAAGCAGATTGGCTAACTAAACTTATCAGCGATGAGCCAAAATTTTGGTTTTGGATTCATCGTAGATGGAAGAGTGAATATCCAGAGATATATAAAAAATAAATCTACGGAGTTTTTTCTTCACACTCTTTTGTTCTCGCTTCAAAAAGCTTCATGATTGTTAAGAAAAAAGCTGTTATAGCAGGTCCTAAAATCATACCCCAAAAACCAAAAGTCGCGAGCCCAGCTATTATTGCAAAAAATATTACAAGCTCATTCATTCTGGCATCATCCTCTTTTAAAAGTCTTGTACTTATCTCTTTTATAATTAATGGCTTAATGAATGTATCTGCAACTACTGAAATCATCAAAATAGAATATAGAGCAATGAATACCGCATTTGTATTATCTCCAGTTGAAAATTCATACATACTAAATGGAAGCCACATTAGTGTTCCCCCAACTACGGGAATAAGAGATGCAAATCCATACATAATTCCAAAAAGAAGTCCATTGTACCCCATAAAAGATATGACAATGCCAAAGAGTGCACCTTGAAACATTGCATTTATCAATATAGAGTAAAATACAACACTCATTACAGATGATAGTTCTTTAGAGAGAAGGGTGGTCTCATCAACAGACATCTGCACAACTCGTTTTAGGAATTCCACTATTGCTGAGCCATTATATTGAGCAAAAAAATAGAAAATTATCACTAAAAAAGCATTTTTCAAGAAACCTGCACTGAATGCACCAACCTTCCCTGTTATAGATATGGCATTAGATGCAAGTGAGTTTATATCTATCTCTTCCAAGTACTCAACTGTATATGGTTTTAAAAAAGCTAAAAATTTTGGTGGATTTTGTATTGTATTGTTTATATATAATTCTATACTATCAAATACCTGTGGCTCAAGAGAATTTAGTTTTATAGTTAAAGTAGCTAAAAAGTATCCTAGTGGAGCAAAGAATAAAATAGCTAATAAAAAGCTTGAACTCAAAGCTGCCAATAGCTTGTTTTTAAATAATCGTTCAAATAACTCTTGAATATCAGAAGTAGAGATTGCCAAAAGTGCGGCGATTGTAATAACTAATAAAAATGGAGAATACAATAAATACATCCAATAAAGAGATGTTGCAAAAAGTATGGCTACAAAATATTGTGGTTTCAAAATAAAAGCTCTTCTTGGTCTGGAAACGAAATATTCAAAATGTCATATGTGCTTCTTGTTGCTTTTCTTCCCTTTGCTGTTCTCTCTAGATACCCGTTTGCAATCAAATAAGGTTCAAGAACATCTTCAACTGTTCCCTCATCTTCACTTAGAGCAGCTGCTATAGTACTTAGTCCAATGGCTCTCCCATTTGCACCTGCTAAAAGATTTAAGAGCCTTATATCCATTTCGTCAAATCCATGTGAGTTTATACCAAGCTCCTCTAATGCATACTCTGCTCTTGAGTGTCTTATATCCCTCTCGTTTGCAACATCTGCAAAATCTCTAACACGTTTTAAAAGACGCAATGCTATTCTAGGAGTTCCACGACTTCTTTTAGCTATTTCCATACTGGCATCATACACTATCTTTTTATCTAATTTAGTAGATGCTTGCGTTATAATTTTTGACAACTCGTCATGAGTGTAAAACTGCATTCTAAAGTTCATACCAAATCTGTCTCGTAAAGGGCTTGAAAGCATCCCAGCCCTTGTTGTTGCGCCTATTAAAGTAAATCTCGGCAAGTCAATTTTAACGGTTTGAGCAGCTGGTCCACTACCGATTATAATATCTATGCGAAAATCTTCCATTGACGAGTATAGTATCTCTTCTACTGCTGGTGAGAGACGATGAATTTCATCTATAAAAAGTATATCGCCCTCTTCTAGGTTTGTAAGCAGAGCCGCTAAATCTCCACTTTTTTCTATCATTGGAGCAGCAGTGACTTTAATATTTGCATTCATCTCGCTCGCAATAATTAGAGCTAAAGTAGTTTTTCCAAGCCCTGGAGGTCCAAAAAACAGAACATGGTCTAGAGCCTCATTTCTTTTTTTACTGGCTTCTATAAAAACTCCGAGATTTTTTTTAATCTGCTCTTGACCAATATACTCATTCCAAGCATTAGGACGAAGAGTTATTTCTATGGTTTCTTCATTCTCAAACTTCTCGATCTCAACCAATCTTTCCATTAATAAGTGTGTTCCTCTTTTGGAAATTCTTTAGTTTTTACATCATTGGAATAACTTAACATTGCTTGCTTAACCAAAAAAGCGCCATCCATATACTTTTTTACAAACTTTGGTGTAAACTCTTCAAAAAGTCCCAACATATCAGAGAAAACAAGAACTTGTCCATCAACATCTTTACCAGCACCGATTCCTATAACTGGAATAGAGACACAAGCAGCTACTTCAGCAGCTACTTCAGCTTTAACACCCTCTATAACCATGCAAAATGCCCCGGCATCTTCTATTGCTCTTGCATCTTTAATAAGCTGAAGCTTCTCCTCTTCTGTTTTACCTTTAACCTTATAGCCACCCTCACCACGTACAGCTTGAGGGAGTAAGCCAATATGTCCACACACAGCTATACCGTTTGAGCAAAGATATGAAACAATATCAGCTTTATCTTCTCCTCCCTCTATTTTAATACTATCTGCAGAAGTTTCTTGAAAGACTCTTATTGCATTTTTAAGTGCATCTTCTTTATTTGTGTAGGTTCCAAATGGCATATCGCAGATGATAAAACTACTTTGCGCACCTTGGCACACTGCGTTAGTGTGATATATCATTTGTTCCAAAGTAGCACTCAACGTGTCACGTTTACCTGCAAAACTCATATTTAAACTATCACCGACTAAAATCATATCAGAGTATGGTGCTAATAGTTTTGCAAAAAGTGCATCGTACGAAGTAACCATCACCAAAGGCCTGTCACCTTTAGCTTTTTTAATAGAAGTTATTGTCATTTTTTTATTCATACAGGTATTTTAACCAAAAATTGCTATAATTATAACTATATAGGAGAAATATTTAATGGGCATAAGAAGTGATTTAGATGCTAGCTTTGATTATGAAATAGTTGATGAATTTTTGGACCACTACTCTATGATGGTTGATAATATGGAAACCATGATAATCGATTTATCAAGACCTAACATGTTTGAGCAGAGTATAAATGAACTCTTTCGTGTATTTCATAATATTAAATCTGCATCTGGATATTTAAAAATTGAGCAGATGTCAAAACTATCAGCTTTTGTTGAAGACTCTCTTGAGCAAATAAGAACTAGCCATCAAAGCGTAAATGAAGAGACAGTCAATTGGTTACTTAGAATTAGTGATATGTATGCTCAATGGAATGAAGATTTAAAGCTCAACAACTCACTTAGCCACATTAAATATACTCTGCTTAAATTACCTGATTTGGAAAAATAATATAAATGAAAAAACTAGTAGCATACATAACTTCTGGGTATCCAGAAAAATCTTTCACAGTTGACTTAGCCTTAGCCCTAGGAGATAGTGGTGTTGATTCACTTGAATTGGGAGTTCCATTTTCTGACCCAGTTGCAGATGGACCGTTAATAGAAAAAGCAAATCATAAATCGTTGGAACTTGGCTTTAAATTCAAGCACCTTTTAGAGATTTCAAAAGAGGTTGCACCACATGTTGATACATTATGGATGGGGTATTTCAATAGCTTTTACCAGCAAGATATGAATAAACTAATTCCACATGCAAAAGAGCTTGGAGTTAGCGGATTAATTATCCCTGATTTACCACATGAGGAAGCATTAATCTACAGTGAACTATTTAAGTCAAACGACATATCAAATATAAGTTTTGTTGCTCCGACAGATAGTGAGGCAAGAATTAAAGATGTAGTTACAAATTCTCAAAAATTCATATATATGGTTGCATATACAGGGATAACCGGATCAGGTAAGGCAGAAGATTTACAACCATTTTTACACTCAATAAAAAAATATACTAAAACACCAACTTATGTAGGTTTTGGGGTAAATAAAAATAGTGCAAAGGAAAAAGTAAAAGGTGCAGACGGTGTAATTGTTGGTAGTGCATTTGTTGATATACTTTTAAAAGAAAACCTGAACTATGCACAAAAAATTAAAGAGTGTGGTGAGTTAGCTAATATCTTAAAAAATGAGATAAATAGTTAATCTTCATCTATAAACTAAAAGAGCAAGATTGTCGGTTTATTGTGAATAAAGAAACAGCATCACGATCGCAGATGCTGTTTATATGTTGTTCTCTTAAACTTTATGAAATAAATTACTGTAAATAAATCAAAATGGGTATTGTAGATTCTAAATCTGTTGATACTTAATTAAAAAAATGGTAAGAATTCTATGTGTGGAGTATTATTCTTTAGGGTTCTAACGAAATATGGTGCGCCCGACAGGAGTCGAACCTGTGACCTTCGGTACCGCAAACCGATGCTCTATCCAGCTGAGCTACGAGCGCACATTTTAAGTAGGTCGAAATTATACCATCTCAAGCTTATTTTATCCTAAATCATCGCACTTTTTTATAATTTCTTTCATTTTTTGTTCTTGAGTAAACAGCTCATGATTTTTTCTAACATATGATTGAAGTAAAACCTTTAAATCATTATTGCCGTTTATGTTAAAATCTTTTGCCATTTCTTGCTTTAAAAATAGTGAAAACTCCTCTTCAACATCAACATCAAAGTGACGGCCACCTATATTTAAGCCTATTTTTACACTCATTTTATTAGCCTAAAATACTTTCAATTTTATCTACTATTTCTTCAATCTCTAAGTCTTTCAAGCTATTTTGTTCTATCAATCTTTCTATCTCTTGACTCTTTATTTCGCTTTCAGCCTTTAATGTAACCAATTCAATCCGGAACTTTTCGTTTTCACCTTTGAGTGAGTGATATTTATGTAATATATCTGACACTTTTTCATTTAGTAACTGCAAATTTGTTTGATTGTTCATAAAAATCCTATTTTTTTGTATAAGCATAATTCTATCACAAAGTAAATTATAAAATTATTACTGTTTAGTTTCTAATTTTTTAGAGTTTTAAGATACCTCTGAAGGATAATCATTGCTGAAATTGAGTCAACTCGTCCATCACGAATGTATTTTATCTCACCTTTCATCATATTTTCTGCTTCAAGTGATGAGTGACTTTCATCTTGGTAAAAAACTTCACCTTTAAAATCAACCAGATTCATAAAATGAGTAACTCTGCGACGCATTTCATCTTCGCTACTACCACCTATAGGGATTCCAACAACTACCGCATCAGCTTCCCACTCGTCAATGACTTTTTTAACTTCGGATGAGGCTTGATTACGATTTTTTCTCTCAACCCCTTTTAACGGAGATACAATATCTTTATGAGCAGAGTACGCTAATCCTATTCTTTTGAGGCCTAAGTCTATTGCTATGTATTTCATACTCTTATTTTCCTAAACAGAAGCTGCCAAACATTTTATCAAGCATCTCATCATTTTCAAAAGGTCTGGTTATAGAAGCCATCTCTTTTACAGCTTCATTTAGATGAAAAGAGAATATTTCTAGCTCTTGATCTTTAAGCGGGAATAGTGCCTCTTCGATATTTGCCAAAGTATTCTCAACTGCCGATATCTGTCTTTGAGATATTAACATCATCTCATCAGAACTATTTGTTGTGTCCATAATCTTTTTTAGTGTTTCGATAAGCTCATCGACACTCTCTTTAGAGTTAATTTGCATGTCAAATTCTAAGCCTGCATGTAAGAACTTTGAATTTAAATCTATTTTATTTTTGACAAATAAAACATGTTTATTTTGTGTATGTGAGTTTATTAAAGATAATATCTGCTCATCTTCACCGTCCGCTTCTCTGGAGCCATCAAAGAGTGCTATAACGATATCGCTCTGTTCTATTGCCTCTAATGAGCGCTCAATACCTATACGCTCTATCTCATCACTAGCTTCTCGTATACCTGCAGTATCAACAATACGAATTAGATGAGTTCCAATTTTCACCTGCTCTTCTATAGTATCTCTTGTTGTGCCGGCTATTTCACTAACTATTGCTCGATTATAATTTAACAGAGAGTTTAATAGTGAGCTTTTACCAACATTTGGCTTCCCTACTATTGCTACCTTAAACCCTTGCATTAAACCCTCTCTCGCCTTGCTAGCCAAAAGAGTTGAGCTTAGAGATTTTTTTAACTCTTCAAGTTTTTTCTCAATTTGTAGCACTAAATCCTCAGGTAAATCTTCCTCTGCATAATCAATGCTAACTTCAGAATAAGCAAGTATATGAATAATATCATCTCGGATTTTCTCTATATACTCTTTAAGTGAGCCTTTCATCTGTTTAGCTAAAATTTTTGCGGCATCTTCACTTTTTGCTTCAATCAACTGCGCAATTGCCTCTGCTTCGCTTAAATCTATTCGACCATTGAAAAAAGCACGTTTACTGAATTCTCCTGCATTTGCTAGCCTAGCACCAAAACCAATCGTTGCTTTTAATATACTCTGTGCAACTATAAAACCGCCGTGACATTGAATCTCTACTACATCTTCAGCAGTAAACGAAAATGGCGCTTTAAAGTATATAATTATTGATTCGTCAATTAATTCACCATTTTGATTATATACATTTGATAAGCTAGCATATCTTGGTGGGAAATCTTTTTTATTCGTAAGTTTTGTCGCTATTTCTAAAGCTCTATCTCCGCTTATTCGGATTATAGCAATGGAACCAATACCATTAGCTGTTGCAATGGCACTAATAGTGTCGCTGTTCATTTATTGGTCTCCTTTGCTTGAAAAACAAGTTCTCAAAGAAAAAACTCGTTTTTAATTAGTTGTAATACTCATTTATTATTATAAATTTTAGTCCGTCCCGAGTAGAGCGGATTGCTACATACTTGTTAGGATATTTTTCGCGAAGCTCTCTTAGGGCTATTTGAACAAGAACACCATCTAGTATCTTAGTTTGCGCTTTTCCATCTCTATCAATATTTTCATAAACACCTTCTAAATATCTTACTACAGATTCTTCCTGATTTTTCAGAAATTCTGCAATTTCAAGACGAAGCTGTAGTTTGTACTTTGTATTAATCCAGTTAAATATCATATATGAAAGAGCTTTATATCTGTATCCCTCTTTACCGATAAGAAGAGCCGCATCTTCTCCTTTAAATTCAATAAGTAGTGTAGCATCATCATATGCACTTACTTCGATCTTATCAATTTTAAAACAAGTTAGGTCAAAAAGTGTATTTATCTCTTTTTCAACAGTTTTAGCAACTTCTCTGGCGTTTGTATTATCTTTAACATCTTCTTTATGCGTATGTGCTTCATCTTCATCATAATCTGCTGTGAAGTTAATATCTGCCATATCATAATCTTCATCATCTTGAGTGCTTACAAATGATTCTGGCATTATTGTGTCATTAAAAATATTGTGCTCAGATTTTTTATTTGTTTGCTTAGGCTTAGATCTTTTTCTATTTTGTTTTTGTTCACTCTCTTGTTTTACTGTCTGCTTAATTTCTTGTTTTGCAACTTCTCTAACTTCTTCTTTAATTTCTTTTTTATACTCTTGAATTGGTTCTTTGAATAAATTTTCAGAACTTGCAATCTTCTTTGTAACGATAATAATAGCACTCTTTTTAAAAAGTCCTAAAAAGCCGCTACTTGGAGATTGAACAACTTCAACATTTAACTCAGTCACAGAACACTCTAGTTTTAAAGCAGCACTTTTATAAGCTTCTTCTAAAGTTACTGATTCTATTTTAATCATTTTTTTTCTCCGTTTTATGGGCAATAGCCACCTCTATATCTTTTGCATTTTTAAATTGTTGATTTACAATAAATTGCTGCGCTATTGAAAAAAGATTGTTTACAAACCAGTAAAGCACTAGACCAGATGGGAATGTCACAAAGAAGAAAGTAAAAATTATTGGTAAAAACTTAAATACCTTCTCTTGCATTGGGTCTGTAAAATTACTTGGAGTAAGCTTTTGCTGATAGTACATTGATGCACCCATAAGAATAGGGAGCACAAAAGTAGAGTCCATTCTTGACAAATCCTGAACCCACAACATCCAAGGAGCACCTTGCAGTTCAACAGCATTTAAAAGAACACGATAGATTGCAAAGAACACAGGTATTTGCAGTAGCATTGGAAGACAGCCCCCAAGTGGATTTGCTCCGTGCTTTTTATACAAATCCATTACTGCTGCATTCATACGCTGCGGGTCACCTTTGTATTTTGCTTGAACAGCTTTAACCTGTGGTGCAATATTTTTCATCTTCTGCATAGAGACCATGCCCTTATATGTCAGAGGATAAAGAACAACCCTGATAATAAGAGTAAGTGCAATAATAGACCAACCCCAGTTACCTAGAATTCCATGTAACCACAATAGAAGCTGAAAAAGTGGTTTAGAAGCAAAAGTAAACCAGCCATATTCGATAGCATTTGTTAAGACTGGGTTTATACTTTTTAATGTTTTGTACTCTTTTTGCCCAATATAACCATTAAAATCAATATTTTGTGTTGCCTCAAAATATACTACCGGATTATCATCTCTATCTCTTTCTATAACAATATTTGTGTCTTTTGTAAATCCGTACATTATTGATGCAGAGTATTGATCAAATGCAGATATAAGTTCAACTCCACTAAAAGTTTTTCTACCTTCAGCATCTCCATCTTCAACGATAGTTACAATGCCGTCATCTGTGTAAACCATTGCTCCCGAGACAGTCATCATTTGCTCAGTTATCTCTGGTCTTTGACCTAAATAAATAAAATATCTTTTATTATCAGAAAGCAAAACTTTAGCATCATAATGTCCATCAGGATAAAAAGTAATCTCTTTAGTAACTGTTAAATTAGATAATTTTTGAGTTAAAACAACTTTTTTTGCACCATCTTTTACATCAAGCGCTGAAATATTTGCAATATATGCAGTCTTAGTCGCCTCTTCGTTTAGGTTTGTGTCTAAGAATCTAATAAAGAGAGGTTTTGTTCCTGTAGCTGGGATAAGTTGCGCATGATTATCCTCTTTGTCATTAAACTTTTCATCCAGAAGTTCTGTAGATGAGATACGACCTAGTGTGTCCATTTTAAGTATAAAGTGCTTATTCGAAACTGTCACTAAAGTACTTAAGTCATTTGCCACCTTACTCTCTTGCGGTGAAATTTCATGTCCTGCTACATTAGAGACTGAGTTTGGTAATATGTTTGAAGCTTGTTGATTTTTAGAAGCCACATCACTTTTACTATTGCTTTGTTTTACTTGTGCCATTTCTGGCTGCTCTGGTGGGAAAATTGCTGTATAAGCTACGAAAAATACGACTGAAAGTAGCACGGCTACCATTAATCTTTGATTTGGTGTCATTTTGTCTAACACGGTCACCCTTTATATGAAAAATTTTTTATAATATGAAAACGGTTTTTTTTATTTGGAACCAACCAATATTTTATAGAATCAACCCTTAAGTTTGCGGGCTTTAAAGACAGTTTGTCAAGTAGTGGGTACTCAATACCACCGTCAAATAATTGATTACAACGGAGTATTCTAGTGAAAGTGTGGTAAAAAGCACTTGAAAGTGAATTATTTTCAAAATGAATTCTTGCATATTCGCTGCAAGATGGGTAATATCTACAACTTCCAAAACCAATAAGCGTAAAAAATTTCTGATAAAGCCATAAAAGCTTCAGCAATACTTCTCTAATCATCTACTTTTGCTCTATTACATGCAGTCTATTTAAAACTTTTTTGAAATCATTTTGAAAGACGTCATGAGTAATATCATTTATTGCAATTTTTGCAACAAAAATATATGTGCCATCTTTAAGATTTGGGGAATATTCACGAAATTCAGCTCTAAGTTTTCGCTTAGCTCTGTTTCTTTTTACAGCATTGCCAATTTTTTTAGTAGCAGTAAATCCAACTTTGTGAGTGTTTTGTGTGGGAAGAAAAAAGAGTACTACACTGCCTGAGTGAGAATCTTTTCCTTTTCTATATATATACTGAAACTCGCGATGGAGTTTCAGTGTATAGAAGTTGCCTAAACTGTCAATCTTTTACGACCTTTAGCACGACGACGATTTATTATTCTACGACCATTCTTTGTTGCCATTCTAGCTCTGAAACCGTGAGTTCTTTTTCTCGGCGTATTATGGGGTTGGTATGTTCTTTTCATAGACATATCCTTATTTAAAATTAAGTTCGAAATATTACATAAAACTTACTTAAAGGGTGGTTAAGTTTTGTAAAAGCTTTTGCTACTTACTTATAAACTCTTTTAATGTCGCCGAATGAGACTGGTCAAAAGAGTTTGAAAAATCAAAAAGTTTCTCTTTTTCGCCAACATGACAATCTCTGCACCCTTGAATTACATCGTGTTCTCTCACATTCGATGCATTGATTTTGGACATTGGATGACATGCAAAACAGTCTGCCCCACAATCTGCCATCTTGTTTGGATCTGCGGAGTGACAGTTTATACATGTGAGCATAGGCTTATGCCTTAAATCTTCATTTATTGTGGGGACAAGATTAGGGTGACATGTCAAACAATCCCCCGTACAAGCGAATACAGATAAAGTTAAAAATGCCATTAGTACCAAATATTTCATAGTGAAATTATAGCCTCTTTTTATTTACGATACTTTTACTTTTATCTCACCGTTTTGCATATTAAACTCTACATGTGAGCCTTCAACAACATTCCCCTCAAGTATAAGGTCGGCTAGTCTGTCTTCTACTATCTCATACAATGCACGCTTAAGAGGTCTAGCACCATAAACAGGGTCAAATCCAGCCTCTGCTATGTAAGCCTTTGCGTCCGCACTCAGAGTAAGCTGTATATCCCTTTGCTCAACTTTTTTGGCAATCTCTTTAAAGAATATATCTACTATATCTACAATCTGCTCGCGTCCTAGTGCATTAAAAATAACTATATCATCTAAACGGTTTAGAAATTCCGGCTTAAATGCTTGTTTTAACTCACTTAAAACCATGTTTTGAAGTTCTTCTGAATTTGGATTATTTATAATTTTATCACTCGCAATATTAGAAGTTAAAATAATAATAGTATTTGTAAAGTCAACTGTCACTCCCTTGTTATCAGTAAGTCTGCCATCGTCCAATACCTGCAGCAACATGTTAAAAACATCAGGATGTGCTTTTTCCACCTCATCAAAAAGTACAACACTATATGGTTTTCTTCTAACTGCCTCTGTTAGCTGCCCACCCTCTTCATAGCCTACATATCCCGGAGCCGCTCCAACCAAACGTGAGACTGCATGTTTTTCCATGTACTCACTCATGTCTATTCTTATAAGTGCATCTTGTGAATCAAAAAGAAACTTTGCCAAAGTTTTTGCTGTTTGTGTTTTACCAACTCCCGTCGGTCCCAAAAACAGAAAACTTCCTATTGGTGAAGATGCATCTGACAAACCTGCTTTGTTTCTTTTAATAGCGCGAGCAACAGCGTGTGTTGCTTTACCTTGTCCGACTACATCTTTATTCAGTTCATCTTCAACATTTAAGATTTTATCTTTATCCGCCTGAAGCATCTTGTGCACCGGGATTTTTGTCCATCTTGAGACAATTGAAGCTATCGCCTCCTCATCAACACTGTTTTTAAGAAGGGTTCCTGCGCTTTGAAGTTTTTCCCAGTTGCTGTTTATTTTTTTCTCTTCTTCTAAAAGAGCCGGTATTTCACCATACTCTATCTCCGCTGCACGATTAAATTCAGATGAACTTTTTGCTATATTTGCTTCTCTACGTTTAGCCTCTATCTCATTTTTAACAGTTGATATTTTTTCAAATACCTCCTTTTCTGTCGCAAACTGAACTTCCAAATCTCTCACTTTCTCATCAACATCTGCTAACTCTTTTGTTATCTCTACAAGTCGCTTTGCATTCGCCGGCGTGTCTTCCATTTTAAGAGCTTCTTGCTCTACATGTAACTCTGAACTTTTTATCTTTTCATGACTTAAAACATGTGGTTCTGACTCTATCTGCATTTTGAGTTCTGCTGCCGCTTCATCAATTAGATCTATTGCCTTATCGGGTAAGAATCTGTCTGCAATGTATCTGTCCGAGAGTTTAGCAGCTGCGACCAGAGCACTATCTGTAATTGTTACATTATGGTGGGTCTCTAAACGCTCTTTTATCCCCCTAAGAATTTGCAAAGATTGGTTTACTGTTGGCTCATCAAGGTTAATTGGTAAAAAACGTCTTTGCAGAGCTGTATCTTTTTCAAAATATTTTCTATACTCTTTTAGTGTTGTTGCCCCAATAGTATGAAGCTCACCGCGGGCAAGAGCAGGTTTTAGGATATTTGCCGCATCCATACTACCCTCACTTGCTCCTGCTCCAATAATAGTGTGAATCTCATCAATAAAAAGTATAATATTTCCACTTTTCTTTACTTCATTAATAACCGCTTTAAGTCTATCTTCGAACTCCCCTCTATACTTGGCCCCTGCAATAAGTGCACTCATATCAAGCGCTATTACTTTTTTGTTTTGAAGAGATGTTGGAACTTTACCATCTGTAATTCTTTGAGCAAGTCCTTCTACTAACGCTGTTTTACCGACTCCTGGCTCACCTAGAAGCATAGGATTATTTTTTGTCTTACGGATTAGTATCTGCATCATACGAGTTATCTCTTCATCACGCCCTATGACAGGGGAAAGCTTTCCTTCCCTTGCCTCTGCCGTTAAATCTATTCCATATTTTTCTAATGACTCTAGAGTCTCATCTGAACTTTGTGAATCAATTTTTGAACCACCCCTTGATGCTTCAATATTTTTTGCAAGTTCTGACATGTCAATATATTTTTTTAATATTGTAGAGTATGGTTCATTTTTTAAATTAGCTAATATATAAGTGTCAACTGCCAAAAATGAGTCTCCATTTTTTGTCATTAACCCTGCCCCGTTCTCTAAGGTTTGAACAAAATTCTTAGATAACCTGATACTCTCTTTTGAAACTGTTGAAGATTTCGGAAGTTTTTCGCTCAAACTTTTTACATCTAACTCCATTGCAATTTTATCTATATTCATTTTATTAAACATCTGATTTAGTACAGAGTTTGAATTAGTAAGAAGAGCCCACAAGAAGTGAATCGACTCAACTTCCTGATTTTTGTTGTGTAGTGCTAAAGATATTGATGACTCTATTGCTTCAGTCATATTATTTGTTAATTTTTCAAAGATACCGCTCATTTATAAATCCTTTAATGCTTAGATAATCCAAACTAAATATAATTATATTTAACTTTTGTGCATTATAGCAAGTTGAGTCACTCATTGTCAAGGTTTCTCACTGCAAAAAATCAATATAAAATTTAGTTATTTGTATTATAATTGCATAATTATTTAATAGGATTTAATATGTCAACAATTTTAGAGGCTATCAAGAACCGCTCATCAAAAAGAGCCTATCTTCCTAAGGAAATCTCAAAAGATATTCAAGAAAAAATCTTAAATGCAGCAGCGATGACACCAAGTGGGGCAAATATGCAACCTTGGATTACTTATGCTATTAGCAACAAAGATGTACTTAAGAGTATAGGTGATGCTATCATTTCAAAAATGCAAAGTGGTGTTGAAAAAGATCAATTTATTCAGTATTATCCTGTAAATTGGGTAGCTCCATATAAAAAAAGACGAGTAGAAACTGGATCCGGACTATATAAGCTTATGGAAGTTGATAGAAAAGATATCGATACTCGCACAAAAATGTGGCATGATAATTTTAGATGGTTTGGTGCTCAAACTGTTTTTTTTGTATTTACAGATAAAGCTAATATTGATGGTTCACAGGGTGCCCTGCTTGATTGTGGAGCATACATGCAGAGCATTATGCTGGCTGCTCAGGAGTATGGAGTAGATAGTTGCCCTCAGGGCTCTACAACAGAGTTTGGAAAGGTTGTTGCTCAAGTTTTAGATATTCCAGACAACCTGGCACTTCTTTACAGCGTTGTTTTGGGCTATGAAGATAAAGATGCAAAAATAAACTCTTACCAACCAAAGAGAGTTGAGCTTAAAGAGAATGTGATTTTTATATAGAAGTTTTCAAAAGGGATAAATCCCTTTTTGCTTGTACCTCTGTAACATACTCTCGTTTCCTGTAACTCCGCCACTATGAATATACATAATCTCTTCATCCGTTTGCTCCAGCAAACATTTCCACATTCCAGGAGCATAGAGCAAATCAAACTCAATTCCTGCTTCTAAAAGTTTTTTCTGTACATGTAGAAACTCTGGGTATGGCTTTGCAAAGTGGTATTTTTTTTCAGGTTCTAAAAATATTAAGTTCTCGGGGATAGCGTGGAATGCACTCATCTGCTCTTTTAGGTAAGTTACATCTCCTACACAAGGAGTAGTATAAACTTTGTACTCAGGTAGAGATAAAGCTAAAAACAAAGCTGTTGTTCCTGTGCCTGATGGGGTAGCAAGAGATTTAACATGTAAATCGTGTTCTCTTATCTCTTGCGCCAATACTTCCAATCCAGCTCTGGCTTCTTCAGTAGCACCGCCTTGGTCGACAATATATGTTTTATCATCCAAATTCATTCTTATAGAGGCTATAAAATCTTTATAAAATTCATAATCAACCTCTACATGTAACATTCCTAGATTTTTTGCTATAAAAAAATTACCATGGTTTTCACTTTTTTGGGTTTCACCTATCGGCTTTGTATAGTAGACAAACTCCCAATCTTTCTCTGCGCACATTGCGGCAATAGCAAGCATTGCATTCGATTGAGTTCCACCATAAGAAATTATTTTATTAAATTTATGAGAAGGAGTTTTTAAAAGTGTATATAGTTTACGATATTTATTACCAGCTAGATATGGATCTATTAAATCGTCTCGTTTTACATAAAATGTCCTACTCTCTAAAGTTAATTTAGAGATAGGAGATTTTTTAATCATATTATTATTTAATTGTTGCTTTCTTCTCTAAAACTTTCATTTTTTCTATCATTACAGCTTTAGCTTGTTCCATTTTTAATCTTTGAGAAATTTCTTCTTTAACTTCTTCAAATGATTTTGTTTGTTTATCTTTTCTGTCTTCAAGGTAAATCAGGTGATATCCAAACTGTGTTTTAACCGGAGCAGATACCGTTTCAACTTCCATGCTAAATACTTTATCACTAAAAGCCGGTACCATCTGTCCTGGAGCAAAATATCCTAAGTCCCCACCTTTTGGTCCACTTGGTCCTGTTGATTTTGCTTTTGCTAAATCCATAAATTTATTTCTTAAAGCAACACCTTTTAAACCTTTTAACTCTTTAGCAATGCTTTTAGCTGTATCTTCTGTTTCAACTAAAATATGGCGAGCGTGAGCGCTCTCTTTTTCGTTAAACTCTTCTTTATTTTTATCGTAATAGCTTTTAAGATCTTTGTCTGAAATTTTTATCTTATCTACTTCTCTTTTTTGCCAAACTTGAATTGCAATCTCTTTTTTAATACTAGCTACTACCTCTTCATATCTATCTTTAAAATCTTTTGACTTTAAGACGCCTGTCTTTTTTGCGTCGTCATATATTAACTCTTTTGCAACCAGCTGCTCTAAAACTTGCTTTCTAAACTCTGCTTGCTTGTCAACCGGAACTTGATTGAATCTACCCTGTGTTGCTTGCATTAACTCTCTGTCAACATCTTCTTGAGTAATCGCGGTATCATTAACCGTTGCTAGTGTTTGTGCTGTCACAATTGTCGATAGAAGTGCCAAAGACACTACCAATTTAGTTGTTATTTTCATTAAGATTCCTTATTAAGTTAAAAATTTTAGTAACTTAATACTAATGATTATTAAACAGAGTGTAATATTGCTTATATGATTAAAATAAAAAAAGCAACAAAAAAAGAAATTACAGAGATTCATCAGCTATTTATTGATAGATACAGTGACGCAGTAACCGAGCTTGAATACAAAAATGCCTATGAATTAGTTGTTGCTGTTGCGCTATCTGCTCAGTGTACCGACAAACGAGTAAACCTTATAACTCCTGAACTGTTTTTAAAATATCCAGACCCGTTATCTTTGGCGAATGCAAAACTAGATGATGTAAAAGCACTTATAAATAGCTGCTCATTTTTTAATAATAAAGCGAAAAATATATTACTGATGGCAAAAAGAGTTGTTGAAATATATAATGGTGAAATACCGATGGATGAAAAAGAGTTAATAACACTTGCTGGTGTCGGTCAAAAAACTGCAAATGTTGTCATGATAGAGTACACGGGGGCAAACCTTATGGCAGTTGACACTCATGTATTTCGAGTTTCGCACCGTCTTGGTCTAAGTGATGACAAAACTGCTATAAAAACAGAAGCCACTTTAGTTAAAAAGTTTAAAAATAATCTCCATGCGCTTCATCAGGGGATGGTGCTGTTTGGTCGCTATATTTGTAAAGCAAAAAACCCTTCTTGCGAAGAGTGTTTTTTAACTCAGTATTGTAAAACTAAAGAGAGTTTCAAGGTTTAGTATTAATATTGGATTACTATTTGCTTAGTACACCTTATGATTAAATTATTATTACTTACTTCAACACTTTTCCTATTATCGGCATGTGTGAATAAGCACGGCATCTCAGCTAAATACTATAGTGACTGCAATGAGTATTATGATTTACAGGGCTTCTACCATAAAAAATGTGGAGATGATGACATTGTCACATATAAGCAACTAGAAGATGTGGCTAAAAAAGCTATTGACTATGTTAGCGGTGAGGATGAAAAACCAAAAGGTAATGTTTGGTAAGTAAAATCTTCTTAATAAATCTACTACTTTCATATTAGTACAAAACGCTATACTAAAAACAAAACTAATCTATTTTCTATTAAACACTACAATTATAAGTTTTTAGTCACATTCTACTTATAATATAACATAAATAACGACTTTTTACTGACTATTATAGTGTATAATTATCTTTACTATTCATTTACTTTATAACTATAAACTTTCGAATGCAAACAAGGTATCAATAAAATATCTTAAATTAACAAACTGCAATTAAGAGGAAATAAAATGAAAAAAGTAGTATTAGCTAGTATGATAATGATAGGTGCATTAAATGCAAATGTAGTTGAAATCGCTTTAGACGCAGGTTACTGCAATGGTGAAGGTCATAAGGTGAGTATGTCTGACAATGCTAGAGCTCTTCTTGTTAAATATGAGAAAAGCGGATCTGATTTAGTTCTTGAAAAAGCTTTAAAATCAGGTTATTGTAATGGCGAAGGTCATTCAACTGAAAGAAACACTATAGCTAGTAATGCTAAACTAAGTAATTCTACTTGTCCAATAGAAGAAGCAATGAATGCTTCGTGGAGTGATGAAGCATAATCCTTATGCTTCATTAACACTTAGCAATAAAGTGGCTTTTACTTTATTGCTATAAATGTTGCGAAATTTGCCCATCTAAATACTACTTCACAATGAGAAAACCCACAATTTTTAGCCATTTTAATATTCTCTTCTTCACTATATGGGACTAAGACGTTCTCTAGTGCTTCTCGTTTTTGCATTATCTCATACTCCGAGTAGCCCTGCTCTTTTTTAAAGTCGTAATAACACTCTATCAAATCTTTATTGAGTTTTGAATGGTGACTTATCACCTTTTCACTAAATATAAAAACTTTCTCTTTTTTTAGTGAGTCTGCTATCTTCTTTACGAGCTCCTCACGAACAAGCGGACGGATAAACTGAAGAGTATAATTACTAACGATTACATCAGCCTTTTTATAATCATATTCTAATATATCAGCATTTTCAAGCTCAACATTAGCACCAAGTGCCAAGCACTTTTTCCTTGCTTGTTCTAGCATGGCTTCTGAATTATCAAGTCCAACTAAAGTAGCTTTGCATTTTAGTTGTTTACTTATATTTATAAGCAGAGATGCTGTTGATGAACCTAAATCATACATAATAGAGCCATCTTCTAAGTGCTTTAGGGAGAAGAACTCAGTAATTTTTTGTGACTCTCTATAATAAGGGACACTTCTGTTTAACATGTCATCAAAAACTGCTGCAACTTCTTCATCAAACTCAAATTGTTTTTTTATTGGTTTTGTAAATACTTTATCATTCATAACGCAATTCTAGCAAAATTCTTATGATACAATTATGAATAAAGGTTTAACTATTATGGAATTTGATATATCAACTCTTATGATTGTATTTTTCATTATATTATTTGTCATTAGTATGTGGAAAATTTATGCTTTTTTACCAAATGAGCAACTAGAAGATGATGACACTACTCAAGAGTCCAAAGAAGAACTTACAAAACTAGTTCTACATGTAATAAAATCAAACAGTGCTGAACTCTCTTTAGATGAGTTGTATGAAAAAATAAAAAGTAGTGAAAATTTTAATGAAAAACATTACTGGAGATTTAATAAAAATAGGCTAAATATTATTTTAAATAGCTATTACATAAAATATCCACATGCTAAAAGCATCGCGGATATTTATGAAAATTTAAAATAGCTTAGTTTCTATTTTTTGCATTTAAGTTTGAGTATGCCTCTTCTACTCTGGAAATAAGCGTAGTTTGCCCTGCTCTTAGCCATTTTCTTGGATCGTAATAATTTTTATTTGGTTTATCTTCACCTTGTGGATTTCCAATTTGACCTTGTAGGTAATCTTTATTCTTCTCATAATAATCTTTTACACCAATCCAAGTAGCCCACTGAGTATCTGTATCTATGTTCATTTTAATAACACCATAACCGATAGCCTCTTCAATTTCGCTAGGCTCTGAACCAGAACCGCCATGAAATACAAAGTTTACAGGCTTTTCACCTGTTTTGAATTTTTCTTGAATATATTTTTGGGAGTTGTCTAAAATTTTTGGAGTCAATTGCACATTACCAGGCTTATAAACACCATGAACATTTCCAAATGATGCAGCAATTGTAAAGTTTGGTGAGATTTCTTTTAACTCTGCATATGCATAGGCAACGTCTTCTGGCTGAGTGTATAAAAGAGCATTGTCGATACTGCTGTTGTCAACACCATCTTCTTCTCCGCCTGTACAACCTAGCTCAATCTCGATGCTCATTCCTATTTTACTCATGCGTGACAAGTAAGCTTTACATGTAGATATATTCTCTTCCAACGATTCTTCAGAGAGGTCTAACATGTGAGATGAGAAAAGAGGTTTTCCATGAGTTTTAAAGTAATCTTCGCTTGCGCTAAGCAATGCATCTATCCATGGAAGCAACTTTTTTGCAGCGTGGTCAGTATGAAGAATTACCGCAACACCGTAAGCCTCTGCCATCATGTGAACATGCATGGCACCAGAAATTGCACCTGCTATCGCTGCTTTTTCATTTTCATTACTTAAACCCTTACCAGCATAAAATGATGCACCGCCATTACTAAACTGAATAATTACAGGAGAATTAACTTTTGCAGCAGACTCTAGTATCGCATTTATGGAGTCGGTACCTACAACATTTACTGCTGGAATAGCAAACCCCGCATCCTTTGCATGTTGATAAACTTTTTGCACATCATCACCAAATAATACACCTGGTTTCACAATATCTAAAATACCCATAATCAAATCCCTACTTTTTATATATTTATTATTGTGCCATTATATTGTAGGGTACATTTAAAATAACTTTTTTAAAAACTTTTTATGCTAAAATACTAAAAAACAAGTTGGGAAGCCTCATGAGATTAACACTAGATGAATACTGCAAGCACTTTAAAATGTCAAAAGAGATGGTTAACTCAAAACTAAAAGCAAAAAAATTAAACTATATTATCGAAGATGGCGCTACATTTATAATAGTAACAAGAAGCTCTCTTGAGAGTGACAGAAGAGTCGGAATTGATCAAGGAAAAAAAGAGGTAGAAGTAATCAAAACTAAAACTACCGTTGCGACCGTTATTGCTCTTTACCAAAAAGAGAATGCTTTTCTTAAAGAGAAAATAATGCAACTAGAGATGAAAGTAGATAAACTCATAGGTGACAAAGAGCAGATGCTTCGGGATGAAAGGGATAAAATAGAGCAAGTTTACAGCGCTAAAGATGCACAGTTAAAAAATATTTTAGAACTTGTGAATAATAAAATGATGCTTGAGCGCGAACACACTAAAATGCATGAATTGGAAAGTTTTGTGCACCAGGGCGAGGCTGAACTTGTAGAGAATGGGAAAGTAGAGCTTAAAGAGTATCTAAAATCACTAGGCATAAAGTCTTCTCAAAGAAAAATTATAAAAAATCGTTTTTTAGAAGTATATGACAGTGACATAAGAATAATTAGAGAATCTGGAAAACTATACTTAGATTTTTCAAAATATGATTATAGTGATTTACTTGCATAATAAAAAAATAAAGACCAAAAATATCAGTAACTCCATAGGCAAGTTTGCCGCAGAACATTTACTGAAAACATCAGAATATGATTTCAATATAAACCAGGTTGACACTTACATAAAAACAATTGCTGATGATGACTTTTTGCTTTACAAAGATGATCCTAAAAATTACTATAATGATAAAAATAAATTAATCAATGAACATGTACAGTTTCAGCAATTTTATATCATAACAATAAAAGCACCGATAAAGTGTGTACTTAGCCTTGACTACACCATCAAATATACGGACAACAACACGAGCGCTTATATAATTTTAAATCCCGACTCTCACATACCTTACAAAACATACAAACCCAAAGAGATATATTTGCTTCTATTAAAAGAGCTAAATAAAATAAAAGCTCAAAATAAAATTTTAGTAAATATTTTTGACAATCAGATGAAAGATAAATTAAAAGCTTTTACTAAACACCTATATCAGGGTAAGTTTAGTAAAAAAATCAAGATTCCTCTTTTTGATGGTATTGAGCCGGAGATTAGCAGAAATAGCAAACTTATAATGCACTTTTTAAAAAAACAAAATAATCATCAAGTTGCAGAAGTTAATGAAGGAGAGGTGCTAGTTGAGTTTATAAAACCGATTTTTGGAAAAAATGGCCTTAATGCTTTTGGTGAGATTATCACAAATAATTATTCAAATAATAAAGATGATTTAGAAGCGGATATTGACAGCGATACAATAGAGATAATAGAAGATGAAAAAACAAAAATCTACAAAAGCAAAATCAAAGGATATGTACAGTTCAATAAAAAAGAGTTGTATATTGACAATAAATTAAAGATTAGCAAGCTTTCACGTGTTCAAAATGCTTTGGCAAAAGATGAAGACAATAATATAGAAGTGACAGTATCTCAAAATGACACATCCATAGATAGTATTGGTGAGGGTGTTAGATTGACATCAGAGAGTATCCACATAAATGGGCACATCGGTGCTAAAAGCGTACTTGAAGCTGTTAACCTAAAAATTGACGGAGCAACGCATACTGAGTCTATTCAAAAAGCAAAATTTGCTGATATAAACAGACACAAAGGAAAACTGAGGTGTCATAAAGCAAAAATAAAACTATTAGAAGGTGGAGTGATTCACGCAACACATGTAGAGGTAGAGGCATCTCTAGGCGGCACTATATATGCCGAAGATGTAATAATAGGACATGTTAAAAACAATCTGAAAGTTTATGCTTCAAATTCAATCACCATAAGACTTGTCAGTGGTGAAGATAATCTTTTTAAGATTAATTATAGAGACATCCCAACTTTGAATAGTAAACTTAACTTTTTAGATAAGGAGATAGAGGATCTTAAGTATACGCTTGATGGAGCATTAAAGCATACTCAATCTCAAGTTCCAATTCTTAAAGATAAGATAAAAAAACTACAAAATCAAAAATACAAAATAGTAAACAGTGCAAAAAGTGCAAAAATAACTATTACAGAGCCACTAAAAGGGCTAAACACAATAACATTCACTCTAAATGATAAAGATGAACTTACATATAAAACTGATGCTAGATTGTATAAGCCTTTTTACATAGAAGAATCAGAAGATTATATTATCCTCCACCCCACAAATAAAAAAATCCCTACAGAATCTTAAATATATACACATAAAGTTTAAAAAACGAAAATAGCATAGATATTTTAACGCAATTATAATACGGTTTACCGTATGTTTTGTATAATATTGTATATTTTTAATTGCTTAATGATTATATTTAATACGCTATACACTGTTTTATAGTATATATATATCATATTAATATGATTTAAATGTATATTTAAGTATTTATTCCCTACAATACTTGAATGCAAATTAATGATCTATTTAATATTCTTCATAACTCCATAGAATCCCAAAATAATGGAAAGAAAATATCTCTTAAAGATATGGCCCTTTCATTAGGCATTTCTATGCGTACATATCAAGACTGGAAACTTGGTCGTGCGAAACCGCAGGCTGCTTCTGCTGTAATAAGAATGCTTGGAAGATTAGAAGATGCTGAGATTATAAGAGCTGTAAGAAAAATAAATAGGCTTGAGGATTAAGTTGATGGGAACACTAACAAAACAAGAGAGAGATGCTTTAGAAGATGTATTTTTATCCATACATTCAAATGTTAGCGGGTATAAAAAAATCAAAGATTTATCATCTTTAATAATAGCTAGTGAAATTAGCACTGTTGTATCAAAACTACTCAAACGTGCGAAATTCGGACTAAAAAAAGCTAAAACATCACAATTTATATCATTATTTGATAAAAAGAAGAAATCTTTAAGCAAATAAACTATAAAGTATCTCTAGCTGAACTATTTGGCAACAAACATCTGTTTTTGTCTTTATAGTTTCGGAAAATCTTTATAAATTCAAGGGTCGATTTATGAATAAAGCTCAATTCGTTGAACTAGTACAAACAAGTGGTGGATATAAAACTAAAGTTGAAGCAGAAGCAGCTATAAAAGCATTTACAGAGGCGGTTACGGCAGCTTTAGTAAAAAAAGAAGATGTTTCTTTAGTGGGATTTGGTAATTTTTCAGCAAATCTTCAAAAAGGTAAAAGTGGAAAAGTACCTGGTACTGATAAAACTTATACTACACAAGATAAAATGGTTCCTAAATTCAAAGCTGGTAAAGGTCTTAAAGACCGTATTGCAGCTGGCAAATAAAAACCTTGGCCTATCATAACAACTCTTATGATAGGCTCTCTCTTAGATAAATGAAATTATCTTTTCTTCACTCTATATTTAAACAAAATACTCTTTCTACAAAATATTTAGAAACAATTTTAATAAAAAATCTAAGAAAAATCTGTAAAAAAAATTCTATTTTAATATATGAAGATATTACAATATATCATCATTCAAAAAAACTTACATTCCCCCTACTGCTAATTGATATCAATCGAGGACTTTACATATTTGAGCAAAAATTGTGGTCGTTTGATGATTTAAAAAACTCTACTATATCAGAATCAAGCCATCAAGCCTCTACTGACAATGGGCTATCTTATGAAAATAGACAAGAGTTTATAAAACAAAAATTTAATGAGTTGATTCATTGTGATGGGGTTCATATCTATAACTTTTTACTTATGGAAAATTTAGATAGAGATCAATATGAGCACCTTGATGATTCTTTTAAAAGATTGCTCCCTTTTGAAAAAATAATATTTAAAGATTCTAATGAATTAGAAATGTCTACAAAGCTTCAAGAAAATATATCACTACAGATTAAGCCATCTAAATTAATAGATATAATCGGTAATCTATTTGTCCAATATACAGTGCTCGATTATAATGGGCAAAAATATATTGCTACACTAGAACAAATTGAATTTATAGATCATGAGTTTAATAATACTGTAACACTCTATGCTGAAGAAGGTTCAGGAAAAACAAGTGCTATTGTTTTGAAAGCTTTACTTTATATATTAAAACATCCAAAAAAGAATCTGCTGATAATTAAGCCAACTCTATTTGATTGTGACGTATTGAAACATTTGCTCAATATAACCATAGAGCATTCAATGATAGAAATAGATATTGATTCTATAGATATAATTACTCCAAAAGATTTTATTTCTAAAAAAATAAAAAAAACCGATTTAATTATTTGTGATGATATAGAACTGCTAGAGCAAAACTTTTTAACTAAAATAAAAACCATACAAAAAAATCGTCCACTTATATTAGTCACTAGTAAGAAGGATGCTGATGCTGATTTCTCGTTCACTAAAAAATTTATATGTAAAACTCAAAACTTTTTGTTTGAACAATCAAATCATATTGATAAAGCTCTAGAGATAATAACCAATCTTCTTTATAGCAACAGTGCCAAAGATATTTTACTCTTTTGCAATTCAGACAACAGAGAAATAATTCTAAATCAGTTAGAACTTTTAATTCCCGGCAAAAGCGGACTGTTTGATAGTTCAAACAACCTAATAGACCAAGATTTAAACAAACTACTTCTTCACACATATGAGAACATCTCTACAATAAGCTCAAAATTTATTCTACTGCTTGATGTTGAGAGTATTCCATTGGAAATAGTAGAATACATTGCCAAGAGATGTAGCGACACCACATATATTATATATGATAATGAATCTGAAAAAATAAATAATCTTATAACTAAATTAGTCTAATATAGATACAATTGCAGTAAATTTTCTTAGGAGAGACAATGAAAAACATTATACTTACACTGCTGCTGGTATTATCTGTAAATCTTTTTGCGGAAACTAAAAACCCTTTTGTAGTTTTAGAAACAACACAAGGGGTAATTGAGATGGAGTTATTCCCAGAAATAGCACCATTAGCTGTTGAAAACTTCACTACACATGTAAAGAATGGCTACTATAATGGAATTATATTTCACCGTATAATTAAAAACTTCATGATTCAGGGTGGAGATCCAACAGGAACAGGTCGAGGTGGCAATAGCATCTGGGGAGAAGCTTTTGAAGATGAGTTCAAAAGTGAAGTTTTTTCCCGTTCCGGAGTAGTTGCTATGGCAAACTCTGGACCTCATACAAATGGAAGTCAGTTTTTTATAACAACAGCTCCGACACCTTGGTTAAATGGAAAACATACTATTTTTGGCAGAGTAACGACACCATCCCTAGCAACGGTAGAAAAGCTTGAAAATGTTCCTACATCCGGTCGCTCCAGAGGAGATAGACCAATTGAAAATCAAGTTATAATCAAAGCATATATTAAAAAATAACTTTTAAATCTATATGCAGACGAGTTGCATACAATACCACAAATTAAAAAAGAGAGAGATTTATGGAAATACAGACTATTAAGAAACTTGAACAAGAGGCACTTAAGAAGAGCGGAACTGATTTTACAAGATTAGGATTTGCACTATTTTTCATGATAGGTGTTTTAACATTTAGTTTACTAAGCAATGGTGGAATATCTAACAATATGTTCTTGGCTGTAGCTGCACTTATTGGTGCTTATATGGCCATGAATATCGGCGCTAATGATGTAGCAAACAATGTAGGTCCGGCGGTTGGCTCCAAAGCACTAACAATGACTACTGCAATAATAATTGCTGCTATTTTTGAAGCATCTGGAGCAATGATAGCAGGCGGTGAAGTTGTAGAGACTATCAAAAAAGGGATTATTGATATTGCGGCTTTTGGAGGACATGCTGATACTTTTATATGGGCGATGATGGCTGCTCTTTTAGCAGCAGCGCTATGGCTTAATTTTGCTACTATGATGCGTGCTCCGGTTTCAACAACTCACTCTATTGTTGGTGGTGTTATGGGTGCAGGTATTGCTGCCGCCGGATTTAGCATTGTTAATTGGGCTACAATGGGTAAAATTGCTGCATCTTGGGTTATCTCTCCAATTCTAGGGGGTGCTATTGCAGCTCTGTTTTTGTATTCTATAAAGAAATCTATTGTTTTTCAAGAGGACAAGGTAGCTGCAGCAAAAAAATGGGTACCTCTATTTGTTGCAATTATGTCATGGGCCTTTGTAACCTATTTAACACTAAAAGGACTTAAAAAAATATGGCCTCATGTTGTTGAAGTTTTAAATATGATTCCCCTGGTATCAATGGAGATGACAAAAAAACCAACTCTTATGACAGCGCTGACCCTAGGATTTATAATATCTGTGATTGTTTATGCTCTTGTAAAAAATAGAATAAATTCAAAAACTACTACTCTTGAGAACAGTCGAGCATCAGTAAATACTATGTTCACTATTCCTCTTATATTTTCAGCAGCTCTTCTTAGCTTTGCTCATGGTGCTAATGATGTAGCAAATGCGGTAGGGCCATTAGCAGCTATACATGATGCTATAGTGAGCGGTGGTGTTTCCTCCAAGGCTGCTATTCCATTATGGGTAATGGGAGTAGGAGCAATAGGTATAGCTATAGGACTTGCACTGTATGGCCCTAAGCTTATAAAAACTGTCGGTAGCGAAATTACTGAACTTGACCAAATCAGAGCATTTTCTATAGCTATGGCAGCATCGATAACTGTTATTATTGCATCACAACTTGGTCTTCCAGTTAGTTCTACACATATTGCAATTGGTGGTGTATTTGGAGTCGGTTTTTTAAGAGAGTGGCTACATGTAACAGATGATAAAGGGAATACGGTCGAAGAGGACCAACTAATAATAAAAGATGAGCAGGAGAATAAAGAAGCATATAGTGCAGAGCTTAAAACTTTAGAGGAAAAAAGCAACAAAGAAAAAGAAGATTACACTAGGATAGTGGAGCTGTATAAACTAATTGCTAACGAAAAAAGAATAATTAAATCTACTAAGAAAAATATTAAAAAATCTAAAAAAGTTGAGTATGTTAGAAGAGATGCTATAAAGAAAATTGTTGCTGCTTGGGTTATAACTGTCCCAGCGGCAGCAGTTCTTTCAGGAATACTATTTTTTATGATAAAAGGCATAATGTCATAATCAACTTCATGACATGTAAGTGTGACTTACATGTCAATAGTCTATTTCCAAAATAATCCTTCAATTTTCTTATCAATATACCTCGCTAATCATAGTACAATTACTACGAAAATAAAACTATAAAACATTGGATTAATATGAAAGAAAAAATAATTAAATATATAAAAGAGATTCTAGTATTTATTGTAATTATAACTATATTTGCTAATCTTCTTAGCCTGTACAGAAGTGTAGATTTAAATAAACAGCCTTTATCAATTAAAACAGTGACACTTTTAAATAACATAGATTATATACTAAAAGATGATAGACCTATATTAGTTCATTTTTGGGCCACCTGGTGCCCTGTATGTAAGGCAGAAGCAAGCAATATTCAAACAATATCTGATAATTTTCAGGTTATAACTATCGCGCTTAAATCAGGTAGTGACAGTGAAATACAAGAGTATTTATCTGTCAATAATTTAAATTATAAAGTTATTAATGACAGCAGTGGTTTAGTTACTGCTGATTTTGATGTTTCGATATTTCCAACAACTATTATATATGATAAGAATAGAAAAGTTCTATTTAGTGATGTTGGATATACAAGTACTTTTGGATTGTGGATGAGAATGTGGTGGGCTACTTACTTTAATTCATAAATGAGGAAAAGCTCATTTATAATCGCTGCGTTCAGCAACTAAATATAGCCTCTTAAGAGGCTATATTTTAGTCTTACAGCTATGCATTACTAAGGGGGCTACTTAGTAATTTTTACAGCATATGCTTTGTCTGAAAGTGGTACCCAAGGTCTCTTGATGTGTTGAGGACGACGTAGCGTAGAATTTTCATCTAACCCACGAGTAAGGTCGTCTCTCCAACCCTGATATATTTTAAAGTTATTGTCATAATTAACATAGATATCACCTATCTTATCACCTGGTTGTGCAGCTTCTAAGATAACTTTTTGATGCCAACAATGCATACCTGAAATTGGATCTGGATGAGCAGCAGCAACAGCATTTTGCCATGAACCACTTAGTCCATCCCACCAGATATTTCCACTATCTCTATTTTGATCAGCGAATCTGTCTGTATGGAAAGGTGTAATTCCCTTAATATATTTAAGTTTACCCTCTTTACCATCCATCTGAAGTTCTGCTGTTGGAACACCATAGCTATTTAGCCCAGAAGTTCCATCATAATCTTCAATCTTAATTTGTCCAGCAACTTTACCAGCATTCTCAGGTGAGTGTGCCATAAATTTAGGATCGTTCATATTTCTAACAATAGGCTGAGAGTCAACCTTACCGTCCGTAACACCGTTAGGGATAGTAATAGAGTTAACAAGTTTCCAGCGACCACCATGGTGTGAACAAGCAAGTGTACCTGGAAGTACACCCTCAGTTGGAACAGCCATAGCTACAAAGTAACCAGAATCTAAGCCAGTTATACTGTCTGTAATTCTTACACGAATTGCATCACCACGTTTAAACCCTTGACGTTTAGCATCCGGAGTCGAAATCCAGATAGGGTCATGGTTTTGTGAAATCTCCATAAGGTGCTTGCTATTAGCAGAACGAGTATGAATATTATATGGCAAACGGAAAACTGTATTAAGTGCATACGAATCTTTCTCTGTCATATAAGAGTGATTAACATGTGACACAATGTGTTTCATCTCTTTTTTCTCAGCTTCATTTCTTGGATAAATTGGAATAGCATATTCTGGCCATTTCCAGTCATCAGCGAACCACTCACAGAAGAAGTCAAGTTTCTTATCAAGTGTAGCGAAACCTTCCATCTTAACACCATCGATTTCAATACCGATAGATTTTTTCTTGCCATGAGAATCTGCAGTCATAACACCCGTACGCTTATTAATAGTTACATGTTTTTTATCATATTTATGACCGTGAGAAATATAGTTTTCGCCATCATCTTTAATCACTTTCTCTTGAGAAGAGTAGATATGGTTCTCTTCCATCCAAGCACCATGATCTCTCATATACTCATAAACTGGAAATTCTGCATTTTTATATCTGTCATCAGAAGTAGCAGTTTTCTTTAGATTTGGTAAGTTGTCACCAAATGCAGCATTATACCACTCCGCAATTGTTACAGGAGTACCAGGAGTTTTCTTAGATTCCCACATAGACTTGATAGTTTTAGTTTTAGCAGCGTCTAAGAATATATCACCCTTAGGGTCGATGTAGTTAACACACATATCAAACCAGAACTCATTCTCTTCCCAAACTTCACCAAGACCAGCTTTAATGTGAGCCTCAAGTGTAGCCCTTGCAGGGTTCTTAGGCTTCCATCCAGCTTTTTCTAAAGCAACACGCATAACCGGTTGACGGAAAGAAGTCCATCTTGCAGGCATAGTAGCTTCCGAGTGCTGATCGTGTCTCTCACCAGCTAAACCTACAGGCAAGATATAATCAACATACCAGTTAGTCTCAGACCATGTAGGAGACAAGTTAAATGTAAGTTCCATTTTAGACTCATCTTTAATAGTCTCAATCCATCTAAAACCATCTGGATTAATCCAAACCGGGTTGTACATACGAGGAATCCAAACAGCTAATTTCTCAGCTACTTTTAGACCTTTATCTTGCCATTTTTTCTGCCATTTTTTATCAGCAAGAAGGTGTGGTAAAAGATATGACATTTCATAAGTTGACAGAGGCCATTCAGGTGGCCACGAAAGTTCATTATATACATCAATTTTAGGTACATCTGAACCACGTTTACCTTGACCAACAGTTGCACTACCACCTTTTCCAGCCACAGAAATAACATGGAAGTGATGAAAGAATGTACCACCTACTGGGCCGATTGCACCACGTAAACCAAGCATTAAGAAACCTGAGCGACCAGATGTCCAACCACCAAGGTTACCAGCAGCAGCTGCACGCCAGAAGTATGTAGAAACAGACGTATCAGCCCAAATAACCATATCATATAACTGCTCTAATTTATAAGCTGGAACATGTGTTTCTTTTACGGCATAATCAAGTGTATATGGGGTATAAAGCTCTTTTAGCATATCTAAATATGATTCAAAATCGTTACCTTTAGGTGCTTTAGAGATATACCCTTTTTCTACCATAAAGTTTAGATAATTTTTATTATCCATCATAACTTCCCAGTTAAACCATTTTTTTACGAAAGCTTTATTCACTTTATTCTCAGTTAACATACGTTGAACTAAGTAAAGGTAAATGGCAGCTTCAGTACCAGGCCATGCAGCAATCCATAAATCTGCCATACCAGCAGAGTTTGACATACGAGGATCCATAACTACAAGTTTAGCACCTTTTGAACGAGCATCCGCTATATGTCCAGCTGCTTGTTGGAAATAGTGACCAGCATCTGCAGCATGAGATGAGTTAAGGAAAATTAGTTTCGCATTAGCCCAGTCAGGAGAACTTCTATCATCATTTGCCCATTGAATAGTAGGTGTACGACCACCAGCAGAACAAATATTTGTATGTGAATTAAAACAATCTTGACCTAGAGTTTGCCATACTTTACCAGTAAACCCATTCTCATTTGGGCGACCAACATGGAACATACATGATTTTTTAGATAACTCATCGTCACCCTTCATTGCATCATGCATCTTGTTTCCGATTGTAGTCATTGCCTCGTCCCAAGTAGTACGAATCCATTTACCTTCACCACGAGAAGAACCTGGAGCTCTTTTAAGTGGGAATGCTATACGATCTGGATCATACATTTGAGATTGTGTTGCATAACCTTTAGCACAGTTACGACCACGAGAACCTGGATGAAGAGGGTTACCCATATACTTTTTAACTGTAAAAGTTTTTTTATCAATCCACGCAGTCAAACCACAAGAAGCTTCACAGTTTGAACATGCTGTTGGAACAATAGCATAATCGTTTACTTCAATACCATCTGGATTAGAATCACTTCTAACGCCTTTACGGTCAATACCGCCTCTTTTCCAATCATCTCCATCTAACTCTTTAAAGTCAGCCCATTGATCCATCGGAGGATAAAATGATAGTGAGTCTGGTGTATTTGTAAACTTGCTATCGCTGATTGAATCAGCGATAGCATCTGATGTAAACACACCCTTCGCAATACTAGCACCCGCAACAGTGAATGCAGCGCCTTTTAAAAATGTTCTTCTACTTTGTAAATACATTAAAATATTCTCCCTAACTCATTGGTAATAATTGTGGAATCATTAGCCATACATGTTTAACTAAATATAGACCCACTAGTGATAAAATAGCTGCTAGTTTCAAAAGACTTTCACTTTTACTTGCTCTACTTAATACTATAAGTAACATTGGTAAAATGTAAGTCATCCATTGACCTAACCAGAACATAACAGTATATGGTCCGTCACCTTTAATATACTCTAAAGTTGCCGCAACCTCTTCTGCTTTCATTGGTCCAAATACATACTCTGACATGTAGATAATAAATGCCATTAGCGCACTTAATCCAAGAACTACGCCTAATGTTTGTTTAGCCTCATAAGTAAGCTTGTTTCCAGAAAGTAAAATCATAGCTGCTGCGCCAGAAAGAAGAGCAGCTAAAATCATCTGTGCAGACTCTGCTGGCATTTGCCATAATTCACGAGCTGTACATTGAGACAGAAGTGCTGCTGTATAAAGTGTTACTGGAATAGCAAGAAGCGTTGTCCAAAACAAGACTTTATCATAAGCTTCATAGTTTTTCTTCCATCCTAAAAACACAAGAAGAGTCAACAGACCTAAGAAGCCTGAAGCCATAAACGAACCAATTGCAATAGCAGATGTAAAATGTGAATAAACAAATATATGCCACATTCTAAGTGGTTGATGTAAATCTGCAAGTGTAAACAGCAAGAAAATATTAATAAATACAAAAGCTACTATAGCTGTTGGAAGTCTTAATTTTTCACTTTGCGCAGGGTACATTCTTAAAAGCATAAATAGCATAAAAATAACACCCGTACCTATACTTTTTGCCCATGTATTAACCGTAACCAACCAAGGCCAAACTATACCTGGTAATGCTACATCTAAAGTTACTACAGCGTTTGTAGCTGCTAATATTTCATGTGCCGCCATTAGTGGTGTCCTCCTACAGGAAGTGTTGTAATTTTGTTAAACAGGGAGTGTCCATCAACTCTATGAGAAGCAAGTGGGTTCAAGTTAACATTACCGCCTCCAACGTAATAGTGATGAGGATTAGTTCCCTTTTCAGGCTTACGCACTTGCACTCCACCTTGGTTTTTCATTATATATTTAGATATATTTGATTTAGGATCATCTAAATCTCCAAAAATATTTGCTTGAACTGGACATGCTACAACACAAGCTGGCATCATTGATGAAGCAACTCTATGCGCACAATATGTACACTTATCAGCAGTTTGAGTTTGTGGATCAATGTAGATAGCTCCGTATGGACAAGCCATAACACAACCAGCACAACCAATACAACGCTCTTTGTCAATATTTACAATACCATTATCTAAATAGTGAAGTGCAGATACTGGACATATTCTCTCACATGGTGCATTCTCACAATGATTACATCTAAGTGGAGTAAATGTTCTTTTAGTTTCTGGGAAAGTTCCCACATCTACATATTTAACACGAAGTCTCCATGTGCTTAGTGGAACTTCATTTTCCACCTTACATGCGATTTCACACCCTTTACATCCCATACACAGATGCAAATCAACTAGGAAGCCTAATTGCATATATTCTCCTTATAGCCTTTTGCTTGGCAATTGTTAAGATTTATAACTATAACTAATCTCTAAAAAAAGAATCCCTTATTAATAATAATATAGGATATCTTACTGAGGGAATACTACCTACATAAAGCTTAAACTAGTTATAAAAAGTGATAAAAATATTATATAAAAATATACTTGTGTATATTTGAATATTTGCAGAAGAAGAATGAATATTATATGATTTTTATGATTTGAAAACATCTATGGCACACCATTTAAAATGGTATGCCTTTAAGAAGTTGATAATTGAAGTTTATTACTAATCATCCATACTGTTTTCAGCAAGGCATGCACGACCTTCAGCGTGATCCTTTACATGTGCTCCATAGCTGTATGTAAGCTCACCACCAATTTTACCTTGACTAAGAATTCCTGCACTGATTAAGGCAAGCAATACAACTGCAAAAATTTCAACTTTAAAAATATTTTTAAAACAGCCAAATATTTTCACTAATGCTACTATAGTCATTGAGATTGCTAAATACAAACCTAGTTGAGCATGTTCTTTTAATAACTCTTTACCCTCTATCGATAAAAACTTGTATACTTCACTCCCGTCTTCTTTACCTGTAAAATATGCTATTACAACAAAAACTGCTGCAAAAGCTATAAAGCGTGTTGATATTTTTGACATTATCTCTGTCGGTTTGAAAAGATAAAGCAATCCTAAAACTAAAGAGATGATTGGTAGAGATACCGCGAAGTGAGCTACTGCCGGATGTATCATGTAAAAATCCTTATATTGAATTATAAAGAAATTTTACACTTTAAAGATTATCTTTATTTACAATAGTAAAACTAATTTTATTTTTTAAGCCTAACTCTGACTGATTGTTCATGTGCGGTTAAACCTTCCGTATTAGCAATAAGTGCGCACTCCTCACCTACTTCATTAATAGCTTTTTGGCTAAATGAGATAATAGATGTCTTTTTCATAAAGTTTTCAACTCCAAGCGGGGAGAAAAACTTAGCTGTACCACCAGTAGGTAAAGTATGGTTAGGGCCTGCAACGTAGTCTCCAATTGCTTCAGGAGTGTTGTGTCCAAGAAAAATAGCTCCAGCGTGCTTTATAAATGGGAGCAGTTCAAAAGGTGAAGCAGTTGCTACTTCCAAATGCTCAGGTGCTATCTCATTCATTAAAGCAATTGCTTCATCCATATCAGAGGTAACTATGATAGCACCTCTCTCTTCTATAGATTTTCTAGCAATCTCTTGGCGAGGAAGTTTTTGCAACCAAACTTCAAGTTCAATTTTTACCTCATCAGCCAACTTCTGCGATGGTGTGATTAAGATTGAGCTTGCCATTTCATCATGTTCAGCCTGAGAAAGCAAATCTATGGCCAAATGGTTCGCATTTGCACTTTCATCTGCTAGAATTCCTATCTCACTTGGGCCTGCGATCATATCAATGTTGACATCACCGAAAACCATCTTTTTTGCAGTTGCAACAAAAATATTTCCTGGTCCCGTTATTACATCAACTTTAGGTATATTTTCTGTCCCATAAGCCATAGCGGCAATTGCACTAGCACCTCCAACTTTATAAACTTGTTCAACTCCGCACAGATGACAAGCAGCAAGAAGAAGCTCATTTGGCTCATTATCTGGGGTTGGCGTACAGACCACAATATTTTCAACTCCAGCGACTTGAGCCGGAATAACATTCATCAAAAGCGAAGATGGATATGCAGCTTTTCCACCAGGAATATAAAGCCCTGCACTGTCAACGGCTGTAACTTTTTGACCTAAAATTGTTCCATTTTCTTCTGTATCAAACCAAGATTTTGGTTTTTGTTTTTCATGGTAAGCTTTAATTCTGTCATAAGACAAATGCAAGGCTTTTTTTAGTTTTTCATCAATGTTGTCATAAGCTATTTTCATAGACTCTGTAGATATTTTCAAATCACTATCATCTACGGGAGTCCAATTGTCAAACTTTGCTATATGCTCTTTTAATGCTTTGTTTTTGTCAGTTCTAATTTCGCCTATTATATTTCCCACTATTGCACTGACATGGGCTATATCCATCTTCCCTCTTTGCAAAAGCTCTTCAAACTCAGCTCTAAAATTACTACTTTTTGAATCAGTGAAAATCATTTTGCATTTTTCCTTTTATTGAAGTCTTCTTTTACAATTTTTAATGCTTCTAAAAAATTCTTTGCATCAACAGCACCCATTAGCGGCTGAAACATCGGTTGTCCATTCGGATACAAAAACCATATAGCCGGTGTTCCGGGTTGCCACAACTCTTTAGGCATAAAGTCCTGTTCATCACTATATGCAACGATTGAGATAAACTCTTTATTTAGTTCTGCTATAACTTCCTCGTCTTTAAATGTAGTCTCTTCCAACATAACACAGTACTTACATGTATGTCTTGATGAAACAAATAATACAGGCTTATTAACATTTGCCGCCTCTTCCATTCCAGAATTGAAGTCTTTTGCCCATGTTATCTCTGAAGCAGTTAGTCCAATTGAAAACACTAACAACAAATATATAAAAATTTTACGCATATTTTTTTACCTTTTTTAAAATCTCTTTAGAACAATCCATTGCACTTTTATTTGTAACGTCTATTACCACATCAGCTAAAGCCAAATACTCAGGCAAACGCTCATTGTATAACTCTTTAGCTTTTTTCATATCAGCTAAAAGTGGTCTTTTTTTGAGTTTACTTGCTGAATTCGGGTGAGCTTTAATCCGTTTTAGTATTTTATCAAAAGGAGAGTTAAGAAACACAACTATTCCTATCTCTTTTAAATTTTTTTGTTTATAAAATCCGCCACCTGTAGATATAAGAGTATTTTGAACACTACTCTCAAGCCATTTTGACAGTTTATACTCTAATGCTCTGAAATACTCTTCCCCGTCATCTGCAAAAACTTTTTTTATGCTTTTGTTTTCCATACTCTCTATAAGATCATCCGTATCTATTGCAATGTAGTCTGAGTTCTTAACAACTTCACGAGCCACACTGCCTTTTCCTACACCCATAAAACCAATTAAAATAATATTTCTCACTAACTTCCTTCTATCGGTATTGAAAACAGACTCATATCAAAATCTGGTTTTGTTTTTACAATTCTAGCATATATTAAAACTGGAGAGATAATGTTGTACTCAAGCATGAGCATACTGATTATAAAAGTAGTTGCGAACAGTGGTAAAAGAGTTGGCATAAAAAATGAAACTATAAAACCAAAGACAGAGATAATAAAAAATGCAAACTGAGTTTTTGCTAACTTTTTATTTATCATCTCTGTTATAGTTGGAATTGACATGTAACCTCTTGCATTTAGATGAAACCATACAAGAAAAGGGATTATTTTATAAAGCATTCCCATCATAATAGAGAGAATAAAACTGCCAATTAAGATAGAAACAACAACTATGTAAACTGAATCATATAAGTCGTTAAATGCCCAAGCAAATGCACCCAGTGTCATAAACACGGCTGAACTTCTCCAGTACCAGATGGTAACATCTACAATGGGGCGGCGTCTATCGTTTAATTTTTTCCAGACAGTTGTAGCAAATGCCCAGAAAAAAACTGCTATCCAAATCTTTGCTATTATGCTGTGAGAATCTACAAAGAGGTTTAAAACAAGCCACATAATTAACCCAATAGTTACAAGACCAACAACTTTTGTTTTACAAAAATTTTTGAATCTTGGTGCTACATAAAACATTGGCAATACATGAAATGCAACTCCAATAATCAAGAGTCCGGCAAAGCCAAAAACACCCCAAACACTATGCACATTCGCAATTACTACATGTAGAGATGAAAAACTGTTAATTCCATGAGAAAAAAGGAGATATATACCCATTAAAACTACAAAAATTGAAAAAATCAAACTTGTTATTATGGCTCTTACACTAGAAGTGACATTTGTTACTTTGCTTAATCCTATTAGCATAGAGATTGTCAAAACTAAAAAACCTGCACCTAATAAAACTGCGGAAATCAGAGTAAATATTGAGAACTCTTGCATAAGACCGATGATCATAAAAATTGTTCCAAGGAGTAAAAACGGATAAGAAATTTTTGATATTATCCCAACCTTTGGAACTTTTACACCTGCCAATACAGGAAGCATCTGAGTCAATGCCCCTAGCATTACAAAACCTAAAAATCCAATTGTTAGAGCGTGTGTCACTGCTATTGATTCCATAGAAAAACGGTTACTTAGCGTACTGGCATCACTAAAAAGAATCAATATTCCAGCTAAAATTCCAAAAAGAGGCGCTGTTAAAAAAAATCTAAAAGGTACTGATATCGGTGGTGCTTGATCTGCACTTAAGCCATTTAAATCCAATTTTATTTCCTACTTCTCTACCACCATTGACTGCATCATGTCTACTATTCGATCAGATTCCGCACTTAAGTGTTGCTGAGCCATTGTATAAAGCATCTGTTCCTCTTTCATATTGTGTTGCTGCATCAATATCATTAAAGTTTCACTGTTTGAGAAAAATTTATCTTTGTCCTTGTTATCGATTGCTAAGCCCATATCTTTAATCAAATTTCTCATTTGAGAATGTTCCATCCTCATCATAGCTGTAGGACCTTGTGTCATTCCTGTTTTTGTCTCAAACTCTAAAAACATTACACGCTCCTCCATCTGGAAGTGTCTCTCTGTCTCCCCTGCGAAAAGCTCATAAGCCTCTCTTGCGCTATCTATTGATTTTGCCACTGCATCTTCCATATTGGCAAACAGTTCATCGCAACGCTTATGGTCTTCGCTTAAATACTCTTTAATTGTACTCATGTTGACACCTTTATTAATAATTATTGAAATTATATACAAAATAAACTCAATAAAGTTAACCCCCTTCTTTTGATTTTGGGCAAAGCTAATGTTTTCGCAAACGTAATAGCCCACATGTAGATATATTAAAGAGGTTTTATTATTTAATCTATTTTCTTATCATTGTTATTTAAACAGCTTTTTACTATAATATCCTTTTTAAATTTAATTATACAAATATAGGATAAATTATGAAAAACAAAAAGTTTATAACCCTTGGTTTTGCCTCTGTTACGGTTGCTTTATCGATACTGTTTTCTACAAATGTATTTGCAGCGCCAAAAGATAGTAGTGCCAAAAAAGAGGCTACTAGACTTGAAGCTCTAGCAAAATTTACAAAAGTCATAAGTATTGTTGAACAATACAATGTTGATGATATAACTATTGAAGAGCTAATGGACAAAGCACTTGAGGGCATGATGAGTAATCTTGATGCTCACTCAAACTTTTTAAAGCAAAAAGATTATAAAAATTTAACAGTGCAGACTAATGGAGAATTTGGTGGTCTTGGGATTACAGTGGGGATAAAAGACGGTGCGCTTACTGTTATAGCTCCTATTGAAGGGACTCCGGCAGATAAAGCCGGATTAAAAGCCGGTGACATCATATTAAAAATAAATGAAAAGTCTACACTGAGTATGACTATAGACGAAGCTGTAGCGATTATGCGTGGAAAAGTTGGTGAGCCAATCAATATAACAATAGTTAGAGAAGGTGAAGCAAAACCTATTAAAATTGACATTATCAGAGGAATAATAACAATTGAGTCTGTGTATGCGAAGACTATAGGTGATGATATTCAATACATAAGAGTTACAAGCTTTGATAAAAAAGTTGTTGATGATGTAGCTAAAGCAATCAAAAAAAGAGCTACATCCACAAAAGGAATTATTCTTGATTTAAGAAATAATCCAGGTGGACTTCTTGATCAGGCTGTTGGGCTTGTTGACCTATTTGTTGACAACGGAGATATAGTCTCTCAAAAAGGGAGAAAAGAGTCGGACAATGAAGTCTACTCTGCAAAATCTTCAAATACTATAACGAAAGTGCCGTTGGTTGTTTTAATAAACGGAGGAAGTGCTAGTGCTAGTGAAATTGTAAGTGGCGCACTTCAAGATCACAAACGCGGTATTGTAGTTGGTCAAAATACATTTGGAAAAGGGAGTGTGCAAGTTATCCTTCCAATAACAGATAATGAAGCAATTAAGCTTACAATTGCAAGATACTATCTTCCAAGCGGAAGGACTATTCAAGCTGTGGGCGTAATTCCGGACATAGAAGTTTTACCTGGTGAAGTTAAAACTCGTAGTAATGAGTATGCACTTAAAGAGGCCGACTTAAAAAAGCATCTTGAAGAAGAATTAGAAAAAGTTGATGGAAAAGAAGAGGGTAAAAAAGATTCGAAACTTATAATAACACAAGAAATGATGAATAAAGACATGCAGCTAAAAGAGGCTGCAAATATTTTAAAAGCACTAATAATAACAAAAGGATGACAGAATAATGGAAAAAAGAGAATTACTTTATGAGGGAAAAGCAAAAAAATTATTTTTAACAGATGATGAGAATTTAGTAATCTCAGAATTCAAAGATGATTTAACTGCGTTTAACGGTGAAAAGAAATCTAGTGAAGCAGGCAAAGGTGCACTAAACAATAAAATCTCTACTGAGCTTTTTAAACTGCTAGAGGCAAACGGCATTCAAACTCACTTTGTAAAGATGATTGATGATAACCACATGTTGCACACTAAAGTTGATGTTATCTTAATAGAAGTAATTGTTCGCAATATTGCAACGGGCAGTCTTACTCGTAATCTAGGTATAAAAGATGGGACAGTTCTTCCGTTCACTCTAGTAGAGTTTGATTACAAAGATGATGCTCTTGGTGATCCAAAATTAAATGACCAACATGCACTAATATTAGGACTTGTTGATTACCAAGATGAGCTGGACAAGCTTCGTAGAATGGCAAGACAGATAAACGACATACTTAAGCCATATTTTGCAGAGAAGGGTTTAAATTTAGTTGATTTTAAACTTGAGTTTGGAAAAGACAAAAGTGGCAATATTATCCTTGTAGATGAGATAAGTCCAGATAACTGTCGCTTTTGGGATATGAAAAGTGGTGAAAAAATGGATAAAGACAGATTTCGTCAAGGTCTTGGTGGCTTAACAGTAGCATACGAACAAGTATTAAATAGAATTTTAGGAAAATAATTATGACAGCAATAGTAAATGTATCTTTAAAAGCAGGTGTTTTAGACTCTCAAGGTAAAGCAGTTCATCATGCTCTAGACTCTCTGCACTTTAACAGCGTAACCGATGTTCGCGTTGGAAAACAAATAATTCTTAAACTAAATGAAACTGATAAAACAAAAGCTATGGCTGATGTAAAACAAATGTGTGAAGACCTTTTGGCAAATACTGTAATCGAAGATTATGAGATAGAGCTAGTATAATGAAAGTCTCTATACTTCAATTTCCTGGAACTAACTGTGAGTATGACACGCAACATGCATTTGAAAAGCTTGGTGCGAAAACAGAGATAGTATGGCACAAATCTGAATCAATACCTAGTGACACTAGCCTTTTAGTAGTGGCCGGTGGCTTTAGCTATGGAGACTACCTTAGAAGTGGGGCTATTGCAAAGTTCAGCCCTGTTATGAAAGCTGTAGTAGAATATGCTAAAAATGGCGGGAAAGTGCTCGGGATATGTAATGGGTTTCAAGTTTTGACAGAAGCAGGACTGCTGCCTGGTGCTCTAAAAAGAAATGAGCATTTGCACTTCATCTCTAAATATCACCACCTAAAAGTTGTAAATAATGACAACATATTTTTAGAAAAGCTAAATAATAATGATGTTGTTAATGTCCCTATCGCCCACCATGATGGAAACTACTACATAAATGAAGACGGACTTAGAGAGATGTACGACAACAATCAGGTTCTTCTAAAGTATACGGACAAAAATGGAGAGATAAGCAACCCTAACGGCAGCGTTGACTCTATTGCCGGTATTTGTAATAAAGAAAAAAATATTTTTGGTCTTATGCCTCATCCAGAGCGTGCAATGGAGTTGCTTTTAGGTAGTGACGATGGTATTAAAATGCTACAAGGTTTCTTAAAAGCGTGATTCGTTTTCTTATAGCAGGGCTATTACTATTTAATGCTTTAAGTGCAAATGCAATAAATATTGAAGATAGTAATATTTCTGTAGTTCTTGAGAACAACTCTACTCTAGATAACAGTGAAAATCAACTTAGCGAAGAAGAGTTACTAAAGTTACCAAAAGTTATTTATCTAAGCTATGAGAAAATCCCTACAAGAGTTCTAAAAGGTGAAATATTCACAGTAACTCTAAAAGCACTCTCCACATACAAAGAGTTCACAGATATCATATATGAACTTACTGATTCAGCTGGATTAAGACTACTAAACGAGTACCCATCAAGAGAGATAGACTCAAAATACTACTATGATACTTTTTATTTTTTAACCACTGAAGATAATGCTAAACTGCCAAATTTTACTGCCACATTATTAAGCTATAGCAATAAACAGTTTAGGAATACAACGCTTGCCGGAAGCAAATTAAATGTTATTGCACTCAATCCAAAAAAAGATTTTTCAAATATACTAGCAAACTCATTCGAGCTTTTAGACTACAAGACTACCAGCTATGATCAGAGACACAATATAGTAGTTTTTGCAGCTATTGCAACAAATTGTGACATCACTTCGTTTAAACTGAAAAATATTTTCAAGCAAGGGATTGAGTCTGTGATAGACTCCTATTTTGATTCAAAAATTACATACTATGCGGTTATAGATAAAAATGTAGAAAGTTTCTCATTTTCATACTTCAATCTCAAAAAAAATAAATTTATACTTGTAAATATTCCAATAATAGTAAATGATGATAGCGTAACAACGCAAAGTGACCTAAAACCCAAAGACCAATCTCGTGAAAGACTAAAAATGAGTATAGCAGCTGCCGTTGCTGCTATTGGATTTTTAATAATTTTATGGAGAAAAAAATATATATATTTGATTTTAGTAATTATTCCTTTAGCATATATAATCTATATAGGTTTGCCATCTAAAGATGTATGCATCAAAGAAGGTTCTGATATACATCTTCTTCCGGTATCAAATGGTACAATTTTTGACACTACATCAAATATGCAGTACTTTCAAAAAGAGGGTAGCACAAAAGAGTTCACCAAAGTAAAACTAAAAAATGAAAAAATAGGATGGGTTAAAAATGAAGATATTTGCTCACATTAGTTGGCTATTTGCCACAATAGTCATTTTTGCATCCCTTGCTTTAATGATATTAACTTTTTATTTTCTACCAAAACCTTACAGCAGAAAACTCTCTGCGTGGATAATCAGACTCTCTACTTTATTTCATGTAGATGTTGAAGGGGAAGAGGACCCAAAAGCTCAAATGTTTTTGCTTAATCATCAAAGTGATTTGGATATAGCAATAATGGAGACAATCTCAAGAAGAGATCTCGCTTGGGTTGCAAAAAAAGAACTTTTTGATATACCGTTTTTTGGACTATCTCTTAAGCTGGCAAAAGATATAGCAGTTGAGAGAGAGAGTAAAACTTCGCTGATTAAGCTTGTAAGAGATGCCAAACATGTTTTAGACAACAATAGAGTGATTACTATGTTTCCAGAAGGGACTCGCTCAACTAAAGAAAAAATGCTCCCTTTTAAAAGTGGTGCGAAAATGGTTGCAGATAAGTATAAACTTTGCGTGCAGCCTGTTATTTTAATGCAGACCTCAAAATACTATAATGTTAAAAACTTGTACTACAAACCAGGAAGGATAAAAGTAATTTTTCTTGATTCGTTTATTGCTGATAAAAGCGATAAAGATTGGTTGAATAACTTAAGAGAAAAAATGCAAAGGACGTATGACAATGAGCTGGCAAACAATCCTAGCCATAGGTAGCGGTGGATTTATAGGTGCGGTACTTCGTGCTTACCTGAACGGCCTTATTTCACATAAACTTCCTCATGATTTACCATATGGGACTCTTGGCGTAAATTTAGTCGGCAGTTTTTTAATGGGTGTTTTAATAGCATACTTTATGTACACATCATTTTTTTCTTTACATGTAAAGTCATTTTTATCAACAGGTATATTGGGTGCGTTAACGACTTATTCAACTTTTGCAATAGAGAGCTTTTTTCTTTTGGAGGGTGGTCATATAATGCTGGCTCTAGCAAATATTTCACTTAATGCATTAGGAACTATTTTTATGGCCGGAAGTGGCTTTTATATTGTAAAGTATTTTGTAAAATAATAGCTTTACTCAAATACCACACAGTTTTTACCTCTATTTTTTGCTTTGTAAAGGGCTATATCTGCGCGCTTAATTACCTCTTTTGATTTGTCATCTGCTTGAAATTGTGAGACACCAAAACTACATGTCATCTTTCCTACACTGTTAAACTCAGACTCTTGAATTTTTATTCTTATTTTATTTGCCAGTTCAACACATTGCTTAAGTTCGGCTTCATAACAAATAATCATAAACTCTTCCCCTCCCCATCTACCTAGACTATCTGTGTTTCTTACGCTACTTGCTAATATATTTGCCATCTCTACTAAAACTTTGTCTCCAACGTCATGACCAAAAGTATCATTAACATTTTTAAAATTATCTACATCTAAAATAATTACAGAGAATTTACTATTGTATCTTAAAGCACGCTTTAGCTCAGCGTCATAACTTTTGTCCAAAAACAGTCTGTTAGAGAGTTTGGTTAATTGATCGGTTACAGAGAGTTCTTCAATACGCTTTTTATCTGTTATATCATATCTAAGGGCGGTATAACCCTCTATAATTCCGCTGTCATCAAAATTTGGTGAGATAAACAAATCAACCCAATATGTACTCGAGTCTTTGCGTATGTTTTTTACTTCTCCTCTCCAATTTTTACCGCTTTGAATTGTTTTCCATAAATCTCTAAAAAGTTCTTCTTCGCTATCTGGATGTCTAAATATATTATAAGGTCTTCCAATAAGTTCCTCTTTTGTATAGCCGTTTAATTCACACAGAGCTTCACTAACATAGGTGATTCTCCCTTTAGTATCAGAATACGAGAGAAGAACATATTTATCTATTATCTTCATATCGTTATTTATTTTTTTATTGTACTTTTTTATCTCTATATATCTGTAAATAAAAATTGCAAACAATACCGATACTACAGCTAAGAGTTCCCATCCTATCATATATTTGAATCCTTGAAAATATCATCGCTTAAATAAAAAATAATGTGTAAATATACTTAAAATGTACTGTTCACTTTCTATTATAATTATTATAATTATTATAATTATATCATAATAATATCATCGGCACACCACTTAGCAAGCTCTAAATCATGTGTAATCAACAGCATTCCCATAGAGTTTAGATTTTTCATCAACATACTCATAACCTCTAGCTGAATAACATTATCAAGGGCAGATGTTGGCTCATCAAGCAAAAGTAAATCTGGCTTCATAAGCATCGCTCTCAAGATTGAAGCACGCTGAAGTTGTCCACCGGATAGTTCATGTGGCAGTTTTAAGAGTAGCTCATACTCAAGATTTATACTTTTTAAATAATTATCTAGTTCATCTAATGGTGCTACATCTGATATTTGATTTAAAAGGGTGAAACTAGGATGAAATGAGCTATAAGGGTCTTGAAAAACTTCTGAGGATTTTGCACAATAGAGTGAACCTGAAAATGGCTTTAAATTGCTTAATATCAATTCAAAAAGTGTGCTTTTACCAGCTCCGCTTGCCCCTACTATAGCTTTTATCTCACCTTTTTTTAGAGTTATAGAAAAATTATCAAAAAGTAAAGAATCTTTTTTATACCCGAAAGATAGATTTTTTACCTCTAAAATATTTTTCAAAGGAGAACTCTTACTTATTAAAAGAGTGGTATATTTTAGTAAGTTCTATATAGAGAGAATCAGGTTTTAACTCACTGTTTTCTTCCCAAACTCTTTTCATAACTACATTGTCCTCTTCTGCGCCCCACATTTTGTTATATGAGCCGTCTTTATACCCATTATCTTGGCGAAGCTGGTTTAAAATATTTTTTCCAACGTATAGTTTATAGAGACTCTGCAAATCCAAGCCACTCATTAAAACTAAATCAAAAAAATCTTCTATCAGTTCTTCTATGTTTAGTGCATCTTTGGATAGCGTGCAAAGCATAATATCTTCAACCTTAGCTATAACATCATTTTGGGGAGCAAACAGCTCGCTTTGTATATCAATTTTATTAAAACTATTTAGCTGAGATATATTTATTGCTAAGTCTTCAACGCCACCTTTTAAGTTTTGTGAGTAGTTCTCTATTGCTAAACTCATTATAAAATGCCAAACATCTATAACCTCAATCTGAAGGTTATCCCAATCAGCCTGGGCATCTATATTTTTCCAGTGCTTCCAGACAAAACTGTCAATCATCTCAGCGCACTCCATATATATGCATCTTCTCCAGTTGATAATTTTGCCGTTTTTAGTTATTCCATCAGTCCAGTTTTCACCATTTGTAGCCTCATTAAGCCCAGCTTGAAGTTGTAACATTAATAAAATTTTATCCACTGTTTTCCTTTAGTTTATTACACAAAAATTTACTATATATATCTTGTGAAATTAATTTACGTATTGTACCAAATATGATAAAATACCACACTTAAAGCAGGTGTATAGGTAATTATGAAGAGAATTAATTGTAGAAGATGTGAATATTTTTTTATTACTTGGGAAGCCAGTAAACCTTACGGTTGTAAAGCTTATGGCTTTAAATCTCCACAAATACCATCAATTGTGGTTTTTCAAAGCAGCGGCACTGATTGCACAATGTTTAAACTTAAGAGCACGTCCAAATAATTTTTTTACCAAAACCTAGCTTATTATCTGTCATTTTAAACTCTTTTATCTTTATTGACCAAAGTTTTGGATTCATTGCTAGAGCATAAGGAAATCTCTTGAAGTATAGGTTTTTAAGAGCTTGTTCATCCAAACTTACAAACTCCCCTGTAAACTGAATTCCCTGTATCTTACCGACAATTTTAGTCTCCAAGACTACACTCCCGGCAACAGAGGAGTTCTTTAGAATATTTTTAATATGAGTTGTATCATCGCTGCTAGCTACAACAAATGATAGTTTCTCTTTGTCAAATGCATAAAAAAGATTACATGCGCTTAGCTCATTCTCACTCATTGTGGCTAAACTCAGTACATGATGCTCTTGTAAGAAAGAGTCTATTTTATCTAGGTTACTACTCAAAACATTTAAACAAATGCTTCTCTAAATCAGCATTGCTGTTGAGATCTCTTTTTCTAAGCATAAGTTTAGCTATATCATCATTAGCCATTGTCTCATACATCTCCGAAGGGTTTGTCATACTGTAGTAACTTTTTAAAAAATCTAAAAGTGTCTCAAAATTATTATCTTGTTTTGCGGAGTGCTGCTTAAAAATTTTAAACTCTTCCCAATTTATATCAATCAACTATATTTCCCTTTTTTTTCTAATGCATATTCCAGTTTGTCAATAACTTGTGACATTTTAGCACAAGAGAGTGCAAAATTCAATCTCATAAAGCCACTCCCCTCTCTGCCGAAACTAAGACCTGCATTTAAGCCGAGTTTTGCCTCTTTTACAAAAAAATTTCGTAAAGCTTTATCACTTAGATTCATACCCCGGCAGTCAAGCCATGCCAGATATGTCGCCTCTATAGGTACTATCTTTATCATGTACGGGTATCGAGAACATACTGCTTCTAACATATTATAATTTTTTTGCAGATGAACTTTTAACTCCTCCAACCACTCTTTGCCATTTTTATATGCTGATTCATATGCTACATGTGAGAGTACACTGCCCTGAGCAAAATGGACACGTTTATAAATTTTTAAATATTGTTCACGAAGCTTTTTATTTGTAATTACTACACTGCTCATAGCAAAACCAGCCATATTAAATGTTTTTCCTGCGCCGATTGCCGTAATAGTTATATCTCTTGCCTTATCATTTAAAGAGGCAAAAGGGATATGTATATTCGGTTTATATACCAAGTCGGAGTGGATCTCATCACTAAACACTACAATATTATGTTGAAGACACACACTTAATATCTCCTCAAGTTCTTCTCTTCGCCAGGTTCTGCCGACAGGGTTGTGTGGAGAGCACAAAAGCAGCAGCTTAGTTTTTTTGTCTATTTTTGACTTTAAATCTTCTATGTCAAAAACATATTTCCCATCACTGTTTTGCTTGAGTGGATTTTTCAGCAGCTCTCTGTCATGCTCAATTACACTGTGAAAAAACGGAGGATAGACAGGAGTTTGTACTATAATCTTGTCGCCAATCTCGCTAAACGCTTCAATAGCCACATTCATGGATGCTACTACGGAATGGGAGTAGAGCATATCTTCTAATAAAAACTCTATACTATGCTCTCTCTTCATCCACTCTATCTGAGCTTTAAATGCACTTTGCGGAACATCTTCGTATCCAAATATAGGATGGTTAAGCCTCTGTTTTACAGCTTCTATAACAAAATCCGGAGTATTTATATCCATATCTGCGACCCAAACAGGCTGTACATCTTCTGTTTTGAAAAGCTTCTCTCTTAGTGTGTATTTTTCTGCATTTGTATCTTTCCTACATGCAGACTCTGAAAAATCATAACTCAATTTTTTTTCCAAACAGTAGCCTGAGAGATAGTATGCTGATACTTTCTGCTTGTCTCTTTTATAACAAACTCAATATCTTGAGTATGTATCAGCTCAAACTTAGCGCCTAGTATCTCTTTTAATGCCTCTAAAGTCCTAACCTCTTTGCCATTCTTATCTCTGTAGCCTCCAAGCCAAAACTCTTTTTTTGTTGAGCTCTCCTGCCAAGTGTATGGTGATGTTAAAATCAAGATTCCATCTCTGTTTAGCCTATCGACAACAGTCTCCAAAAAGAGTTTAGGGTTGTAGAGTCTGTCTATTAGGTTGGTTGCTATAACTAAATCATATGAGTTGAAGTTAGGCTTCAGATTACAAGCATCGCCCTGCCAAAAAGAGACTTTTTCTCTTATCTTCTCATAGCCTAACTCTTCAATTGTAACCTTTTTATTTGTAAAAATTTCACCCTCTTCATAGGTATGAAAAGCCACATAACCATCATTTTTCAGCTTTGAACCGACTTGGACAAAACGAACAGAAAAGTCTAACCCCTCAACCTCATCAAATGTTTTTGCCAGCTCAAATGTTGCTCGACCGGTGGCACATCCTAAATCAAGCGCTTTGCCTCTGTTAATCGCAAACTTAGAGGCCAGTTTTGCACATGCAATTGCAAAATTTTCAACTCCAAACTTCTCCTCGCCGTACTGAAATTCACAATACTGAGAAACAAGCTCATCACTCTCATAGATATCTATCTTCGCCTCTTTATGCAAAGCCGAAACAACATACCTGAAACCTGCATGTTGATAGAAGTGTCTTCTAAAGGCGTAACGGGAGTGCTTCATTATCAGGTTTCCGCTGCTAGCCCATGAAGAACCTAAAATAAGTGCGTGTTTGTTGTCAAAAGTTGGGACCGAAAAGTCATCATATGCCTCATGCACTTTGAAACCTTCAAAGCCATGTATAGGTGTTGAGCTCCACTGCCATACATTACCAACAACATCATAAATATCGCCGAAGTTATGCTTATCTACTGGGCATGAACTAAAATTATTTAGGTTCAAGTTCGCACTATTTTCATCAAACTCTGGAATATCTTTAAGTCCTACATGTAGAGTTATTGCACCGTACTCCGCTTCACTTGGCAAAGTATAAGCAATACCCTCTTTTTGCGTTTTATATCTGCAAAAGGCTTCGGCTTCCAAAGCATTTACATCAACAGGCCAGTTGCTTGGCATGTCAATAATTTTACTTAAAGCTCTATATCTGTAGACGCCGTTTTGCATAACCCAAAATGGGGGATGTTTCGCAGATGTAATATCTAAAAACTTTTTCCCCTCTTCATCCCAATACTCCTCGTTATCGTATCCTCCATCTTTGACGAACTCCATAAACTCACTGTTTGAGACAAGATATTTTGAAGCTTGAAACTTATCTACATGTATGGACTCTTCTCCGTACTCGTTATCCCAGCCATAAAGATTATGAGAACTATCTTTTCCTAAATTGACTTGAGCTTCAGGTATCTCTACCATCTCATTTTTAGGAGCATCGCCTGCTTCGAAGCAAGGAGTGAGTCCATCCACTTCTTTTATATATTCTAATGGCATCTGTCTATGAAGAACCAAAGAAGTCTCTATATGAATTCTCTCATGTTCAATTCCCATAAGGATAATCCACATATCAGAGTCCTGCGTTATAGGAAGAGATAAAGGTATATTCATAATTAATTTATCAACCAAATCCCTTACTTTTGTTCTGTACTCTCTAACATCTTGCACTTTTGGCCAAGTATAGTTTTTAGACTCAGTATCATCCCAATCCATCTCATCTACACCGATGGCAAAAATAGACTCAAAATCTGGATTTATTCTTTCGTCTATTATCTTCATATTTATAAGTTTATTTATGTAAAAAGTTGCCGTATGTCCGAAATAAAATATCATAGGATGGCGAGTTATTTCAGATTTTTTATAAAAGACTTCATCACTTTTTAACAACTCGAACACTTTTTCAAATATCATATTTGTATTGTAAAAATATTCCCTTATCTCTTCTCGTTTTTTTTGTATGTCACCACCATCTAGCGTGACGGGATATAAACTAAACTTGCTCAAAAAACACCCTTTTATTTTGTTATAATCATTATATGAAATTTTATCAAAGTAACTTATTAAATAACTTTTCGAATATTAGTCAGGTTTTCACATTAAGAGAGAGTGGGAATTTAGCCTTTCATGTAAATGACAACATTCTACATGTAAGGACGAATCATGATATTTTAGCCAAAGAGCTAAGCTACAATCTAAACTCACTTATTCATATGAAACAAATCCATTCCGATATTGTACATGTAGTAAATGATAATGACAGCTTTACGAATCCCCCTACATGTGATGCAATAATAACAGACAGGTTAAACACTCCACTTATGGTTATGGTTGCTGATTGTAGCCCAATTCTCTTTTATGATGATAAAAAAAAAGTAATAGCAGTTGCTCATGCTGGACGTGCTGGAGCTTTTAAAAATATAGTTAAAAATGTAATTGACTCTTTTGTAAACAATTTTAACAGTGAAATAAATAATATACATGTAACTATCGGAGCCAGTATAGGTTCTTGCTGCTATGAAGTTGGAACTGAAATTTTCTATGAAGCCAAAGAGCTGAACTTAGAGTATGCAATTGAGAAAAAAGATGAGAGTTTTTATCTTGATATAAGTAAAATTTTAAAAAAACAACTTTTGGCATGTGGGATTAAAAAAGACAATATTGAGATCTCTACCGAGTGCACAAAATGCAACTCCGATAAATATTTTTCCTACAGAGACGACTCTCTTACTGGAAGATTTGCCGGTGTTATAGAGCTAAAGTAGCTCTTGAACTCTCTTAGCAAGTTGCTTCGGTAAAAGCCCCAAAGACTCCTCTACCAACTTTGTATTTCCATGAGTTATGAAACTGTCTTCATATTCGAAGCTTTCAACTTCTACATGTAGAATTTTTTCTTTTGCTAAAAACTCTAAGATTGCAGAACCGACTCCGCCCATTTTTGAGCTATCGCTAAACACAAACCATTTTTTATGTTTTTTAGCCATAGCTCTAAGCATAGTTTCATCAAGAGGTTTTACAAAGCGTAAATCTAAAATACTTACTTCACTCTCTAAAATTTCTGCTGTTTCATATGCACGGCCAACACCATTTCCGTAACCGATAAAAAGTATATCTGTATCACACGAGCGAAGAAGCTGAGATTTTGCCAATTCAAAAGGAGAAGATTCAGGTAAATCTGTTTGAGTAAATGCACCTCTTGGATAGCGGACAGAACAAGGGTGATTATACTCAGCTGCAAATGCAAGTGACTGATGCATAGACTTCTCGTCTCTTGGAGCTAAAAGTGTCATATTTGGAATAGCTCTTAAAAAACTAATATCAAAGACACCCTGATGTGTCTCCCCGTCTTCACCAACTATTCCGGCACGGTCAAGTGCAAAAACAACTGGTAAGTCCATAAGACATGTATCGTGAATTATCTGATCATATCCTCGTTGTAAAAATGTTGAGTAGATTGTACAGAATGGTTTAAAGCCCTCTTTTGCAAGAGCACTCATTGATGTTACAGCGTGCTGCTCTGCAATTGCTACATCCCAAAATCTATCAGGGTATAGCTCCATCAGTTCTGTCAAACCTGTTCCGCTTGGCATTGCAGCTGTAGCACCTACTATTTTGTCATTATGTTTTGCAAGGTGAAGAAGAGCCTCTGTATAGATTTGAGTTGCACTTTTTGCAGCACTTTTTTTAGATGCATTTCCACTATCTAAATCAAATGGACCGACACCGTGCCACTTCTCTTCTTGACCCTCCGCAATATCATACCCCTTGCCTTTAATAGTTTGAGCATGAACTATCACGGGCCTTTTTAACTCTTTTGCTTTTTCAAATATCTCTATCAGCTGAGTTAAATTATGACCGTCTACCGGACCAATATAGTTAATTCCCATCTCTTCAAACATTATACCTGGTGTAATTAGCTTAAGGGACTCTTCGGCTTTCTTCGCCATATAATGAGCAGCCTCACCAAAATTATCAACAAAATTTTCAGTATGTTTTTTGAATTTTTGATAAAAGGGGCTTGCCATTGCAGAACTCAACATTCTGCTTATTGCCCCAATTGGCTTAGCGATGCTCATCTCGTTATCATTAAGTATAATAACCATCGGGTACTTTCTATCACCCAACTCATTTAGTGCCTCATAAACCATACCGGCTGTCATAGAGCCATCACCAATCATAATAACCGGTACACGTGAATCTTGCTCACCTTTTAGAGCTATTGCCTTAGCTGCTCCAACCCCTAAAGATATAGAAGTAGAACTATGCCCAGCCACAAAATAGTCATCGTCACTCTCACTTGGCTTCGTATATCCGCATAATCCATTAAACTGACGCAGAGTATCAAACTCATCCCATCTATCTGTTAAAAGTTTATGTGCGTATGATTGATGTGAAACATCAAAAACAAAAGGGTCTTTTTTCGAATCAAATACTTTATGCATTGCAACAATTAACTCTGTAGCGCCCAAAGTTGAACTTAGATGTCCCCCATTTTTACTTACAACTCTTAATATCTCTGACCTGATATCTTTACAAATATTATCTAGTTCTAATATACTTTTTTCTTTTATATTCATTTTATTACTTTACTCACTTAATGCAGCTCTTTTAACACGTTCAAATCTTTTTGAAATCTCAGCATCAATATTGCCGGCATCACTTATTGCTATTACACCGCCTGGACTAACTGCACTGTCGGATATAATCTCTACATGTTTCATGGAACCAAGACTCTCCGACAAAGCACCATGGTCTTTTGGATTTACTTTTAACTTTATTTTTGAGGCACTCTGCAACTCTCTAATTAGTTCGTTGGATAAGATTGTAGCTATATGGTTAGAATTTTCACCTAGTTCTATATTTATAACTTCTTTTGATATGTCTATCGCTGCGCTAATTAACTCTTTTTTTATCCCCTCTAATGCACTGTAAAACTCTTTTGCACTACTCTCTAAGGTTGCAACAGAAGATGAAAACTGATTCAATACCTTTGTCATATTATTATCATCATTCTCAGATGAGAGTTTTTTACCAGCTTCAATACCCTTTGCAAATGAGTCTTCTTCAGCTTTAATAAGCTCTTTTTTATGCTCATCTGTCATCTCTTCTAACTTCATTTGAAGTTTAATAAAGTTAGATGACATCTCATCAGTTTTTTTCATCAGCGACTCAATTAATGAGTCTTTAGAACTTTGACTCATAGCACTAGCGTCAATATCATTCTCTCTTCTATCAGGGTGCACATCTTTTGTAAACACATCTTTTTTCTCATGTATCAGGCTAGACTCAAACATATCATCTTGAGGTTCATGAGGTCCAACAGCCAGCACTTTAAAGCTATACTTGCTAACAGTATGATTTTCTCTGTTTTCGTTACTGATTATAGGAGCCAAAACTATTCCACCATCTCTTCACTTGAACCCATTTGTATAGCCCCAGCTTCAGCAAGACCATTAACAAGCTCAACAATTTTTCTCTGAGCTGTTTCTACATCTTTCATCTTAACAGCACCCATAAACTGCATCTCTTCATCGAATGCAGCCTTAGCTCTTTCACTCATTGCAGAGAAGAATTTCTCTTTTAAATCTTCAGGAGCACTCTTGAGAGCAAGCATTAAGTCAGGCTTCTCAACTGTTTTGAGTAGCTCTACGATAGCATTCTTATCAAGAGTAACAATATCTTCAAATGTAAACATCATCTCTTTAATAAGTGTTGACATCTCTTCATCTCTCTCCTCAATCTTAGAGAGAGTGTCTTTAGATGCTTTTGCGCCAAGACGATTGAAGATATCGGCAACAGCACGAGGTCCACCAACCTCAACTTTGTAGGTCGCAAGTGATTCAAGCTTAGACTCAAGAACCGCGGAAACCCTTTTGATAACAGAAGGGGATATATCTCCAAGTTTTGCCATTCTCATTGCAACTTCAGAGCGTAAATCATCCGGAAAATACTGAATAGTGTCAGCAGCCTGCGTTGCATCCATATGTGCCAGTATAAGTGCTATTGTTTGCGGGTGCTCATTTATAATAAAGTCTGAAAGTTGTTGAGGCTTAATTTTTGATAGATATGAAAAATTTTGAGTCTCCTGCATACTTTTTGATAGTTTTTCTAAAATTACTTTTGCCTCTTCTGGACCAAGTGTCCTATACAACAACTCTCTAGCATACTCCATACCGCCAGATGTAATAAACTGACCCGACTGTATTATTGCATGAAACTCTTCGAGAACTGCTGCTGCGACTGCTTTATCTACCGTCCTGTTACCTGCAATATATTTGGATATCTCTGTAATTGTTTCAACACTCATCAGCGCAAATAGTGAAGCGGTTATATCTTCTCCGAGTTGCATTAAAAGGATTGCTGCCTTCTCTCCCATACTCATCTCATCAAATGCTGCTTGCTGTAATGGATTTAAGTTCATGCGACCCCCTTTTATCTAATTATACCGTCAGCTTCTTCTGTTAAAAGAGCCTGCAATACTAATGCAATCTGCTCAGGAGATTCCTCAGCCATAGTTTTAACTTTTTCAAGAAGAACTTCATATTTTAAGGCATCTTCACTAAAGCCCTCGCCTAAGCCAAGCTGATCCTCAACTTTTTTACGCATTGATTGAACTTTTTCCACCAAATCTTCATCATCACTATCCTCAATATCCAAATAAGGTTTAATATGATCATCCTCTTCTTTGGAAATCTCTAACATTCTCTCTGCAAACGGACTAATAACTTTTTTGTATAAAATTAAAAGCATCAAAAGTACAAACATATACTTGAAAACTGCAGAGAAAGGAGTTAAGTATGTTTGAGAAAATTTCATTGCTTTACTTACTCCATCTTCTCCAATTAGACCAGCAGTTCTTTTGAATTGTAAATTTTTAACAGTTATCTGATCGCCTCTGGCTTCATCAACACCGATTGAGCGACTAACAAGAGAAGTTAGCGCCTGCAAATCGCTCTCTGAGAGTGCCTCATATTCCAACTCTTCAGTTACATTGCCATTTTCATCAGTTTTATATTTATATTTTCCATCAACCATAACAGCGGCTGTAACTCTTTTTATACGAGCAAACTGACTTTTTGTTGTTGAAACAGTTTTTCCAACTTCATAATTTGTTGTACCAGAGTTTTTCTCATATTTTTCATTAGTTTTATTGCTCTTTAGCCCTTCTACTGGGCCTATATTACTGACAGTTCCTGGAACACCTCCAACTTCTGCCGGAGTTGCTCCCTCTCTCTTCTCTTCACTAACCTGCTCACTTCTTACAACATTTTCAGGGTCATAAACCTCAGAAGTAGAACTTTGTATTGAAAAATCAAAATCAATAGTTACCTGAGCTACTACTTTTTTACTTCCACCGACAAAAGGAGATATTACATCTATAATTTTATTCTGATTTTTTTTCTCTTCTTTTGCTTTATATTTTTGTTGTGTCGCTGAGAGTTCGCCCATCTGAGCCATCTCATCCTCATCCCCTAACGTTTCGCCTTCATTGTCTATCAACATTACATTTGCGGGAGTCAGCTTAGGGACAGCAGCAGCTACGAGATTTTTTATTCCTCTTATTTGCTTAGCAGACAGCCTGCGCCCTTCAACCATACTAACCATTATTGAGGCAGTCGGCTCTACCTGCTTAGATACAAAAAGCGTCTCTTTTGGTAAAGCCAAGCTTACACTTGCTGATTCTATAGGAGCAAGAGCATTGATTGTCCTAGATAGTTCACCTTCAATTGCACGTAGAAACTTAATATTTTGGTCAAACGAAGTTGCTCCAAACTCTTGAGTATCAAAAAGTTCAAAGCCTACACCGCTATTCTTTGGTATACCAAGCGAAGCAATAGCAATTCGCTCTCTGTATACTACATTTTTTGGAACTTTTATAACATTTTTGTCCAATAGTTGGTAAGGTATATTGTCTTTTTCCAGATGCTCAACAATTTTAGCTGCCTCTTCTGAACTTAAAGAATCGAAAAGAGTTTCATATTTGTTGTTTTCATCTTTTTTAGCTGTATAAACAACCATAAATATCAAAAATGAGACTATCCCTATAATAGCTGAAGCAATAATAACCTTCTGCTGATTGGTCAGTTTGTCATATAGAATAACTAACTGTGAAAAAAGTACTTTAAAATCCATCAAGTTCCCATTTTAAAAATTATAAACACTGTTTTAGCAACTCAAAAAAACGACTATTTTGATCTTTTGTTCCAACAGTAACTCTAATTGCATTCATACCGTAACCACTTAAATTTCTAACTATCATCCCTTTTTGTAAAAGAGAGTTTGATATTTCTGTGGAGTTTTGATTATTATTTAGACATAAAGTAACAAAATTTGTATAACTGTTTATTATATCTATTTTTTGCTCTAAAGCAAACTCTTCATAACGTTTCATCTGCTCAAAATTAAGAGTAACACTTTTTTGCACAAACTCTTCATCACTAAGTGCTATTGTAGCAGCTTCAAGAGAGAGAGTAGTTATGTTAAATGGCGGTCTGAGCTTATACAACTCTTTTATTATTTTTTCATCTGCTATACCGTATCCAACTCTCATTCCACCAAGACCGTAAGCTTTGGAAAAAGTACCAAGGTATATCACGTTGCTGAATTTATTCACAAGCTCTTTTGCTGAAATCTCTTTTGAACTATCCTTAGCAATCGCATACTCCATGTAAGCGCCATCAACTACAACTAATGTGTCACTATCAATCTTTTCAATAAACTCAAAAAGCTCATCTCTATCAATCGCATCACCAGTCGGATTATTTGGTGTACATAAAAAAATAATTTCTGGTTTTTGTTCTTTATAAATTTTATAAAACTCATCTAAATCATGTTTTTGAGAAGCTGTTTTTATTATCTTAGCACCAACATGTTTTGCATATATCTCATACATTGCAAAGGTTACACTGTTGACTAAAATTTTAGAGCTTGAGTTTGCCTTCGCATGCATTAAAAACTCTATTACTTGATCACTACCTGAGCCAATAATAACATTACTTGATTCAACACCAAATCTTAAACTTATGGCATTTTTTAATTTTATCATTGAATCATCAGGATAAAGAGCCATATTCGCTAATATAGCACCTACGGCATTTTGCACTTTAATTGAACATCCATAAGGATTCTCGTTTGAAGCAAGCTTTACAACATCTTTTGCATCTATTCCAAACTCTCTGACTACTAATTCTATGGGCTTTCCAGCCTCATATGTACTTATACTTTCTAAATTTTTATTAAATTTCACTATTATCACCTCTAATATAACTGCCTAACCAAGTCACTTCTCCATCATGTTTTTGTAAAACACTCTGAATATCAACATCATCAATATGCCCGTAAAAATCTATAAAAAACCAATAACCAAATCCGCCCTCATCCTTAGATGGACGAGACTCAATTTTAGATAAGTTTATTTTCTTTTCATCAAAATCTTGTAAAAAATGGACAAGAGATCCAGCCTTAACTCCATCTTTTAGTCTAACTAAGATTGAAGTTTTATCCTCGTCGCTTATTTCATTTTTAAAGTCACTAAGTATAACAAACCTTGTTTGAGAGCCTATGTCATCCTCAATATCATCAAACATTGTTGGAATACCATATAGTTTTGCAGCTATATGACTGCATATTGCTGCAGAATTCTCATCTTCTGTCGCTAATATTGCTGCCTTAGCTGTTGATTCAACTGGTATAAGCTCTACATTTGATAGCCCATGCTCTTGAAGGAACTCTCTACACTGTCCAAAACCCTTATCTTTAGAGTATATTTTTTTGATACTTTCAAGATTTCTAGCTTTGGTTGCAAAAGACATATGGATTGGCATGTATAATTCAGCAACAATTTTTACGGAACTTTTTGCAAGCAAGTCCAATGTTTCACCTACAATTCCATCTCTTGAGTTTTCAATTGGCACAACACCAAACTTTGCTCTCTTTGCTTCTAATGTCTTAAATACTGAATATATAGAGCCCAAAGATAGATAGTCACTCATAGCTCCGAAACGGCTCTCAGCAGCTTGATGAGTAAAGCTTCCTTCTGGTCCCAAATAGGCAATTCTCTCTGGAAGTTCTAAGTTTCTAGAAACTGCAAAAACTTCTAAAAATATTGCTTCAATCGCATTCCTGTTTAAAAGCCCTCCACTTCTTAAACTATTTTCAGACAACCTTTGTATGATTGCTTTTTCTCTCTCAGGTCTGTATATTGCTCCGCCAGTGTTACTTTTTATCTCGCCAACACGCTCAACAACTTTCATTCTTTTGTTGAGAAGTTCTAATATTTCATCATCAATAGAATCTATAATAACCCGACAATCATCTAAAGTTTTCATATTATCTCCATATTCTTGTATTCCAAAATTTCTTGCATATCACCATATATAGAGTCTGGTCTTAGAGATGGCTCTAAAAATGGAACTATCTCATCTGCTGATTTATATTTTCCGCTTGTTACAAATACAGTTTTCATCCCCATCTCCTTGGCTCCGCCGAGATCTCCCTTAACATCATCACTAATTATAGTTATTTCGCTAAACTCAGCATTTCTAGCCTGATTACGCAGCATTTTTAAAGCCTCTTTGTAAAAAATTTCACTAGGTTTTCCCACAACTTCATAATTTGCAGATGTAGCAAACTCAAGCATCTTTAAAATTGCTCCAACACCTGGGTATCTTTTGTTGTTTTTAGCATATATTGATGTTTCATGCATTCCTACCAAAGAGGCTCCACTCAATAAAAAATCTATCATCTGCGCATACTCATCAGCTGTAAAATCATCTTTTACTGAGACCAATACCGTTTTTGGATTTTTATAATTGAGTAAATACCCTCTTTTGACCAACGTCTCTAAAAATTCATTTGTGCCATAAGCAGCAACAGCTTCTTTTTTTACACGAGAGTCCAAAAGCATTAAAGGGTCAAGGTACTTAGAAAATTCAAAACTAAAACCTATTGATTGCAAAAATGAATAAAAATCTAAAGAGTCTTTTTTGGTGTTATTTGTAATTACCATATATGGGATTTTTTTTTCATTTAGCATATCAATAAACTCTATACTCCCGCGTATTGGCGATTTATCTGTATCACTAATCAAAGTACCTTGAACATCTATGAAATACAAATCTATCCCCTTGTCTCGTATAGCATGAACTCAACCATATAATATTCAGTCACTAAAGCTTTGCCTCTGGCAAGATATGTCATTCTGATACCTAAACCAAAAATTCTTTTTCTAAAGCTACTAAATCTTCAAAATTTTCACGTTTGCGTATAAGTCTTGCTTTGCCATCTTTTAACGCAATCTCAGCACTTCTTCCTCTTGTGTTGTAGTTACTGCCCATACCAAAGCCATATGCACCGGCACTATGAACAACCAATAAATCATTGTGCTCTAAAATTGGCAGTGGGTAGTTTTTTGCAAAAAAGTCACCGCTCTCACAAACTGGACCAACTACATCCGCTTTACTTAGCTCTGACTTACTATCTGTTATAGCTTCTATTTTATGATAAGCATTATAAAGGCTTGGACGAAGAAGATCATTCATAGCACCATCAACTACTACAAATCTTTTTGTCCCATTTTGTTTTTCATACAAGACTTTTGTTAAAAAGTATCCAGCATTTGCTGTTAAAAATCTTCCCGGTTCGCAGATTACTGTTAAGTCCAAGCCTTTTAATGTTGAAAGTATCGCTTGGGCATAATCGTATGGAGTTATTGTAGTTTCATTGTCATATTTCACTCCAAGTCCGCCACCGATATCAAAAAACTTTAGCTCAATTTTTATGTTTGAGAGAGAGCGAACCAAGTCAGCAACAATCTCGGCAGATTCATAAATTGGCTTAAGTTCTGTAAGCTGAGAGCCTATATGAAAATGTATTCCAACAGGATCTAAGTTTTGGGAATTTTTTGCACGAATATACATTCTTTTTGCTGCATCAATTTCAACACCAAACTTGTTGTCATGCAGTCCAGTTGATATATATGGATGAGTTTGTGGATCAATGTTCGGATTTACTCTTATGCTAATCCTACATGTAGAATTTAACTCTTTTGCTATAAGTTCTACACGGCCAAGTTCAGCTTCACTCTCAACATTAATATAAAGAATGTCTTTATTTATTGCTTCACGAATCTCATCATCACTCTTTCCCACACCAGAAAAAATAATTTTGTAAGGAGGAATTCCGGCTAAGAACGCACGTCGAACTTCACCGATGGAAACACAATCTGCTCCACTACCCAAATCTGCAAAATGTTTTACTACACTAAGGTTTGAATTTGATTTTACTGCATAAGCCATAATTGATTTTCTGCCCTTAAAGGCATCTTTCAACTCCTCATACTGCTTAGTCATATAGTCTAAATTATATATATAAAGTGGAGTTTTATACTCGTTTGCTAACTCTTTAAAATTTATCATAAAAGTCCCAAATAATTTTTAGCAATTTTATCCAAAAAGTACTTATAATTTTATTTTTTAATTTATTCTACGCAGATACGCTGTACCTTTTCCATTGACGCATTGACACTAGAAAAAGAATGACTATTGGGGCAATTATACCAATTTCACTTGGAATTGTTTTATGGCTAGATAATTCACTTAGTGTAAAAAGAATTGCCCATACCATTAGTGAAGCAATTATTGCAGCAAAACTAAATATTGATACATTTAAAAACCTTACACTTATTGGGACAAAGAAAAAAATTATTATAATCAAAAATGGCACGAAAAACGGATAAATAAAAATTTTGTAAATCACACTTTTAATAATATCTGTATTTATATTTTGAGCCCGCAAGAGAATATATGCATCAAAAGCATCTTTTATTGTAAAGTTTACTTTGCCTTCATAAACCTGATCTAGCATTTTAGGGCGAAACCCTTTAAGGATTTTCAAATCTTTACTCTCAGTCACCTCAATACCAAGTGAATCAAAGTTAACATTATCAGGTTTTGTAATAATATCTGCCTTGTCTATGTTCCAAAACTCATCTCGATACATAGCTTTTGAGGCAACTAAAACTTCTTTTAAAGAGTTGTTTTTAAAACTGAAGACTCTTATATTTTCTGCACTCTCTTGTAGTGGAAGCATCTTCGAGAAATAGATGAATTTATCTTTATATGTGAAGAACAGATCTCTTGTTGGGCTCAAATACTGTGCATTTTTACGAATATTATTTGCAAATTCATTTGCTCTCGCGAAATTTGAAATAGCATGAATAGAGATAAATGATACTATTACTAATGTTGACACAACCACAAAAGGTTTTAGGATATCAACTCTGGAATAACCTAGAGAATAAAAAGAGACCAGTGAATTTGAGCGTATTAATAACATTTTTGTAGATATCATAGCAAAAATAAGTGAGAGAGGGAGAAGTAAATCTATGGCGTAAAAAGCTTTATAGACTAAATAAATTAGAAGCAAGTTTGCAGATATATCTAACTTATCCATACTTCCCATATAATCAAATCCAACTAGGAATAGTATAAGTGCCAATAAAATAATTACAAAGTATTTTATATAATGAAAAGATATATATTTAAAAGCTAACATTTGCGTCCGTGTAAGAAGTTTGGCACTATTTTAGCTGAAATTTTTTAATTGTATATATAGAGCTAACATCTTCTAGTGAATTTTGCAATAAATATTCAACTGCCTCACATGTAAGAGAGATCCACTCACTAAGATGTGTCTGTTCTTTAGAGTTAAAATTGCTTAAAACATAAGATGAGACTTCCCCTTTATGTTCTGGTTTTCCTATACCCATTCTAACTCTAATATATTCGCGAGATATCTTCTCATCTGTAGATTTAAGGCCATTATGTCCACCATGTCCACCACCTTTTTTAAATCTTAGCGTTCCAAATGGTAAATCTAAATCATCATGTATTACAACAACATCTTCAATTTTATAAAATTTTTTAACTGCTGAAATAGAGTTGCCAGAGAGGTTCATAAATGTTAGTGGTTTTAATAAAAAATGATTTGAAAATTTGAAAAGCTCACCATTAAATAGTGATGAAGAGAGTTTTTGAGCATTTTGTCTTTTAACTAGCTCATCTATGACCATAAACCCAATATTATGGCGGGTTTGCTCATAGTTCGGGCCAGGATTACCCAGTCCGACTATTAACATAATTACTTAGCTTTGATTATACTTACTACAGCTACACGATCTGAATCAGTAAATTTAACATTTTCAATTAAAGCTAAATCACGGATAAGTCTAGAATCGCCAAGATCCATAGGAGTCACATCAATATTAATGCTGTTTGGAACATTTTCAATTGCAGCTTTAACTCTTAAACGAGGCTTTGAAATATTTACAAGACCTTTGTTTTTAAGACCAAATGCCTCACCTTGTGGTACAACTGGTACGTGGTAGTGAGTTACAACACCTGGTTGTGCAACCATTAAATCTACATGTAAAAGTAAAGATGTTACTGGATGTGCCTCATACGATTGTACTACAACGTTCATCTCTTTTCCATCTATACTTACTGGAAATGCTAAAGTCTCTTTTTTGCGAACTGTACGGATATACTCATTCATTTTGAATGCAGCATGAATATTTTCAAGCCCTTTTCCGTAAATGTTTGCAACTAGATATCCATCGCGGCGAAGCGCTTTCGTGCCTTTTTTGCCAATACTCTCTCTAATAATGCCTTCTAACATATTGAATCCTTAATAAAAATATTTGGAATTATACCTCTTTAAACTTTATATTCTGTTAAATTATTTTAAATCAAATACATCTTCGTTGTAAGCTCTTCCATCGTCTTTGTCGCCAGGCTTATTTCCACTAGCTTTTCCGCTATTTAGTCCACTCATTCTAAGTTCTAAATCAGACGCGCTTGTTGCATAATCTTTTGCTTTTTCTTTTGTGATTAAACCTGCATTGTATATATCTAAAATATGCTGATCAAAACTTTGTGACCCATAATGTTCACGTCCTTTTTCTATAGCGTCTTTTATCTCATAATCACGGTTTTCAGTTATGAGCTTTTCTATCATCGGTGTTTTAACTAAAATTTCCATGGCAGCAACTCGCTTATTGTCTATGGTTGGAATAAGCCTTTGCGATACGATACCTTTTAAAACTCCGGCCAAAGAGAGTCTGACACGATTTTGCTCATCAGTTGGAAACATCGCTATGATACGATTAATAGTCTCTTTTGCATCTATCGTGTGTAGTGTTGAAAACACTAAGTGACCTGTGTCTGCAGCATGCAGGGCAAGCTCTACCGTCTCACGGTCACGCATCTCCCCAACAAGGATAATATCAGGATCTTCACGAAGTGCAGCTCTTAGTGCTCTATCAAAAGAGAGAGTATCTTGACCTATAGAGCGCTGATTAATTATACAACCCCTATCTTTATGAACAAACTCAATAGGATCTTCAATTGTTATAATATGCTGCTGCTCTTTTGTGTTAATCTCATTTATCATAGCTGCGAGAGTTGTTGATTTTCCACTACCTGTTGCTCCGGTAACAAGAACCATCCCCCTTCCCTCATCGGTAAGAGTTCTTACAATTTCTGGATAACCCATCTCATCAAAGTTAGGTACCTTCATTGGGATTACACGGAAGACTGCTGATGGTCCATCCATCTGAAAGAAAATATTTACACGAAAACGATTATGCTCATCAAATTGGTATACTAAGTCCACCTCTTTGTTTTCAACAAATTCTGCATATCTGCCTCTTAAAATCTCTTTAGCCAGTGTCATCGCTTCATCGTATGTAAATACACTTCCGGAAAACTGTACAATTTTTCCATTAATTCTTGCACGTATTACCCCGTTAGCCTTTACATGTAAGTCACTTCCACCATTATCAATAAGCTTTTTAAGGTATGCTCTTATCTTTTTTAGCTGCTCAAATGTTAATTGACTTATATCTACTTCATTTTTATTATCACTCATAATGACTCCAATATCTCTTTAAAAGCATCTTTAAATTGTTCTAATCCATCAACTATCTGCTTATCCAAAACTTCACTAAAGTTAATCCCTAAACTCTCTATCTTTTTGAAATGCTCCTCCATAGTCAAAGGTGATATAGGCAGAGCAGCTTTGGCTGTGCCGTTTTTCGCAAATGCTTTTATGGTATCGATGGGTGCGGTATTAACACTGTTGTATGCTAAAAGCTTTTCTATATAATAGTGTGCAGGAAGTGAATCATCCTTTACACCTGTGCTTGCAAAGAGGGTTCTACAACCATTGACATTCATGCTCTGAATTTTCGCATAAATATCTGCACTGTTATATATTCCGCTAAGTGCAACTTCTACTCCATGTTTTGCAAGCTCTTCATCCAACGCTCTATCAACACGACTTACAAAGACACTTATAACAGTGTCTACTTTATCCCCGTACTTTGCAACTCCCGCCTCAAAAGCTTTCGCGCAAGAGAGAGCCTGTTCTTTTTTAAATATAAGAGTCGCGTTTACTGGAATTCCACAAGAGGTAAGCTCTTGCATTGCTATGTAGCCGGCATCTGTTGCAGGTACTTTAATCATCACATTTTTTCGCCCTATATCTGCAAAAAGCCTTTTTCCTTCCTCTATCGTTGCAGATGCATCGTCACATAAAAATGGGTCGACCTCTATGCTTACATAGCCGTCATTTCCAGCATCATAAAGAGGTTTAAGTATATCTGCCGCTTTTTGTATATCGTATATTGCCACTGCTTCATACTTTTGCTTTGGAGTTAAAGAGCTTAAAGTTGACAACTACTCTTTATATGCAGGTGAATTTAAAATGGCATTTTTAAATATTGCTGGATTAGAGGTTGCGCCATTTACAGTTGCGCTATTTATTAAATCTTTAAATTCATTATCTAGATAGTCTCTCTCTATAAAATCAGCCCAGAGCGAAAACTTTAAATCTTTTATATACATAATCTCAAATCCTAAATAATTTTTTATCTATTATATCCCAAACATTCTCAAAAAATTTTAAATTGGTAAAAAGTATCAAGTGAACTACAATTAAATAATACATAACTTCACTACTTATAAAAGGTACTTTATCTACAATATCAAGTAAAAGATAAAAATCAAATAAATGCTCCTCGTATAAATCTTGATTGATTAGCATTATAATTGCTAATGAGGATAGTAAAAAAAATGTAGATGAGTAGTCGCTAAATCTAAAATGTAGCAGGTACATTACAATAAACAGATTTACAAAGTAAAGCAGATAAAAGCTTAATGAAAAAACACATATCAACTCTACATGTAGAGTCAATGCGAAGATAAAAAATATGAGATTTTTTAACAGTTTCATACTAAGATATATTTTTTGGAACCTTTATGGTAAACATAGTGCCTTTTTCAGAAGTTTGCACATCTATGCTGCCGTTAAACTGCTTTTGCACAATCATCTGACTCATATATAGACCGAGGCCTGTCCCATTCTTCCCTTTGGTACTAAAGTATGGCTCAAAAAGTTTTGGTACATTTTCGCTTTTAATACCGCCTGCGTTATCTGAAATATCAAGTAAAATAAAATCGTCTTTACTTTTAACACTAATATTTATATACTTATTCTCATTTTTAGATTCATCCATAGCATCTATAGCATTGTTTAAAATATTGAGCACAACCTGAATAAACTCATTTATATATGTTTTTATATGGATGTCGGCTTTTTTATCTATAGTTATATTAATACCTTTGCCTTTAACTCTAGGCATAGCAAAATTAACTGCTTTTTGAAGCAATTCATGCACCTCAACATCAACCAACTCTTTATCGTTATTAAAATATGTTAAAAAATCATCTATTGTTTCAGAAAGATATACTATCGTATCACTTATATTACTTAAGGCTCCGTCAGTATCTTCACTGCTAACCTCTTTTCCCAATAGTTTGTCAAGCTGTAAATTTGCTATTTGAAGAGTGATTGTAGAGAGTGGCTGTCTCCACTGATGAGCTATCATACTTATCATCTCACCCATGACCGCCTGCTTGGACTGTGTCTCTAGAATTTTATCTTTTTTTGTTAACTCTTCTAGTTTGTTTGCTACTTTTTTCTCTAAGAGTTCATTGAGCTCTGTTAGTGCAGAAGTTTTTTCTTTGACCTGCTTCTCAAGCTTAGAGTTAAAATCCAAAAGCATCTTCTGTTGTTCTAAAATAAGTTTTTGCGACTCATCCATTTTAAGTTGATAAAAATAAATCATTACACTTTCAATGACTAAAACAAAAGCGATATATGAAACCTGATACATACTGTAGTGCACTTCTATCATTGTCTGCAAGGGTGCTATAAGAATTAGGAAAAGCATTACAAACAACCAACAAAATATTTTTTTTGATGTTTGAAAATAGAGCAAAACAGCCGGAAATACTATAACCCATATATGTTTTAAGTCTACAGGGTCCCCATAGTAAATAAGGTATAAAAATAAAAATAAAAATTGAGTAGTCATAATAACAGCAACATATTTAAGAATAAAACGATATTTTCTCAATAAAAACATTAGTACAAAAACAATAAAAAGCATTCCTATCTCAACAGGGATAAAACCTTCAATCCCTCTTATAACATTTCCAGTGATTCCGTAAATAAGTATAATAGCAGAGATAACAAGACCTATATTTATAATCTGATATCTATATTTCAAGTCTAGTTCAAATTCACTAAATTCATGTCCACTAGTGAAAAAATTTTTAATATTGTATTTCATATCTTCCTCGTTAACAATTTATGGCAAATATACTTTATCTAAAAGTTCCTTATATTCACTTTTGACATCACTATCTAACGTAATTCCACCACCACTTTTATATATATACCCCTCATTAATTTTTTCAATAAATCTAATCATAACTCCGCTATCAAGTGACTCTCCGTCATAAACGCCAAATACACCGCTGAAATAGCCACGCTCGTAATTTTCAACCTCTTTAATTATCTCTAACGTACTTTTTTTTGGAGCACCGCTTATACTTCCTGCCGGCAAGAGTGATTTTAAGATATCCCCAATTCTTTCATGCCAATTTTCACCGATGCTTCCACTTATATGAGAGCTTACATGTAGAAGTTTCTTATCCCCTGCTTCAATTTTATTGACATACCTGAACCTCTTTACATGTACATCGTTTGCAACTATAGAGAGATCATTTCTAAGCAAATCGACCACCATAACATGCTCTGCCATCTCTTTTTTGTTATCCAATATTTTTTGTTCAGCATTAATCACAGAGGCGTCAATTGTCCCCTTCATAGGGTAAGTATGAATATAATCATCTTTTATCTGAATAAATTTTTCAGGAGAGAAGCATACAAATTTATTCTCTTTATCCTCATATCTTAACTTATAGTGTGCATTTGCATTTTGAAAAATCTCTTTTAAGCTTAACTCTGTTTTTATTGGTGTCGGAGCCGTCAAATTTAGCAAATATGTATCACCGGATTTGATTCTCTCTTGCACATAATCAAATTTTTTTTTATATTCGACAAATTCTAGAGGATACTTTTTTATTTTGTTATTGTATTGTTTTATATTATAGTTTTCATCTATAGAGTACTCAATATCATATTTATCAAGTTCAACCAAACGGATAATTTTTAAATTTTCTGCTTTAAAGTCACAAATAAATAAAAATGGCTCTCTTTGTTTTCCTAAAGAGTTTAAGTCATCAAAGCTCATTAACTTTGCGTTATCAACTTTTTGAGAACGGCCATCCTAATAGATACGCCGTTTGTGACCTGCTTCAAAACTTTACATCTTTTATCTGCTAAAAGCGCATCGCAGATGTCAATATTTCTATGTACCGGACCTGGATGTAGAAGAACTATATCTCTGTCGCCTATTAATTCGGTTGTTATACAAAAATCACTTGCATAATCTTTAAGCGAAGCATAACTTTGAGAGGAGTGTCTCTCTGTCTGAGTACGCAGACTCATAATGACATCCACCTCATCCACGATACTCTCTAAAAAATGTGTTGTTCTTAACTCTGTCTTTGGTAAAAAATGTGGTGGAGCAGCAAGTATCACTTCCATGCCAAATCTGCTTAAAAGCTCTATATTTGAGTTTGCTACACGTGAATTTTTTATATCCCCTACAATTGCAATTTTTTTACCTCTCAAATCACCAAAATGTTCTCTCAAAGTATACAAGTCCAAAAGTGCTTGCGTTGGATGGGCATGTGCTCCATCTCCGGCATTTATTATCGAGGCTTTTATATTGTTTGAAAGCATTTTTGGAACACCTGAGTTTTGGTGCCTTACTATTATAGCATCTGGGTGCATTGCATCTAAATTTGCTGCAGTGTCAACTAAGGTTTCCCCTTTTTTTGTGGAGCTTTGAGCCACATCCAAATGGACAATCTCAGCACCTAATCTTTTTGCGGCAATCTCAAAAGAGCTTTTTGTTCTCGTAGAGTTTTCAAAGAACAGTGTAATAATTATTTTATCTTGAAGTATCCTTTCGAATCTTCCATCACTAAACTTTTTAGCATCTTCTAAAATCTCTTCTATCTCTGAAATGGTGAAATCATCTGTACGAATCAAGTGTTGCATGATACTTCTTTTTTATCTTTATTAAATAATTTGTAGATTATACAAGACATCGCAAATCGTGTCAATATTTTTATCAACTTTTAACACTTCAACTCCTGTTTTTAAAAAATAGGGTTCAGAAACAACAGAAAAACTATCGTCGTTTTTTCGACAATTAAATGCAATCACATGTGGAATTTTTTTATCTTCCAGAGCTTTTTTACTTAGCAACGTATCATTTATGCAACCAAGTGAACAGTGAGTTACAAAAAGGGCAGAAGCTCTAAAATATTTTATTAAATCAATAATCATATATTCTTCATCAAGCGGAACGTACAATCCGCCAGCACCCTCAATAATCAAAACATCACACAACTTTTCTATTTTTTCTATCGCTTCATCAATCTTCTTTAAATCTAATTTTTTACCGCTAGAAGCAACATAAGGAGCTGCGGGAAGCTCATAAGTAATTGGCACAATATCTTCTAAATGTAGCTCTGAAAATTCTTTATTAATCTCTTTTATACATTTCAAAAGCTCTTCACCATCAGCAGCTTTTATTTGAACACCTGTTTCTATAGGCTTTATCACACCAACTCGAAAACCACGCGAAGCAAACTCTTTCATGATAAGTTTAGTCGTATATGTCTTGCCGATATCTGTATTCGTTGCTGTAACAAAAATTCTTTTGGTCATAGTTATCTCTATTTTGTTATAATTTACGAAATATGTAATTATTATAGGAAAATTATGGCAACAAATACAGAATTGGAGCTCAAAGAAGAGACTCTTATTAAATACCCTAAAAAATATAAAGTTTTAATTTTAAATGATGACTATACCTCCATGGATTTTGTCATAGATATATTAATGACAATATTTCATAAAAGCTATCAAGAAGCTGAACTAGTTATGCTAGAGGTACATAAAAAAGATAAAGGTGTGTGTGGAGTTTATACAAATGAGATAGCAGAAACAAAAATAATGCAGGTTCATAAACTAGCTAGAGACAGTGGTTTTCCACTTAGAGCAGAGATGGAGGAAGAGTAGTGATAAGTCCGGATTTAAATGAGATATTTCAAAAATCAATCCTTTATGCACAAGAGTTAAAACATGAATATTTAACAGTTGAGCATGTATTTTATCAACTTCTCACCTCTCCCAACGGTGCCAAAATCATTTTTAACTGTGGCGGAGATGTAGAAAAAATGAAAGAGCTTATAAAGAACTATATATATACTAATATTGAGAAGCTTCCTCCTGATACACATAAAGAACCTTTTGAAAGCGTTGCTCTTTCACGTCTGATTGACAGCATGATAAAGCATACGCAAGCATCTCAGCAAAGCGCAGCTGATATAGGAGATCTCTTAGCAGCTCTTTTCAATGAAGAAAACACATTTACATATATGCTTCTAAATCATTATAAAATTTCAAGGTTAGATATCTTAGAGGCTATCTCGCATACTGATTCTACAGAGACCTCTTCCAATGAAATTGAATCATTTCTTGACAAATATTCAATTGACCTACTGCAAAAAGCAAAAGAGGGGAAAATAGACCCTGTTATAGGGCGAGAAGATGAGATACAAAGAGTTACTCAGATTTTATGTAGAAGAAAGAAAAACAACCCTATTTTAGTAGGAGAGGCTGGAGTCGGAAAAACGGCGATAGCTGAAGGGCTTGCACTTAATATAGTTGCAGGTAATGTTCCCAAAATTATACAAAACTCCAAACTATATGCTCTTGATTTAGGTGCAATGTTGGCTGGAACAAAATATAGAGGTGATTTTGAAAAAAGACTAAAAGGTGTAATGGATGAGTTAAAATCAACACCTGAAGCGATTCTTTTTATTGATGAAATTCACACAATTATAGGTGCCGGAGCAACTAGCGGGACAATGGATGCAGCAAACCAGCTAAAACCGGCTCTCGCCTCTGGAGAGTTGCGATGCATGGGAGCTACAACATTTGCAGAGTACAGAAATGGCTTTGAAAAAGACAAAGCACTAAGTAGAAGATTTGCGAAAGTTGATATTAATGAGCCATCACTAAAAACTAGTTATAAAATCTTAAAAGGTTTAAAAAGCAAGTATGAGGCGCATCATAATGTTACCTACACAGACAAGGCGCTAAAAGCTGCTGTAGAGTTATCCAAAAGATATATTACGGACAGGTTTTTACCAGATATAGCAATTGATCTTATAGATGAGACTGCTGCATCATTTCATCTTAAAAAAAATAAAAAAAATATAGTTCAAGCTTACGATATTGAAAAAACTATTTCTAAAATAGTAGGAATATCGAGCTCTAAATTTACAAAAGACGAAACGGTTTCATTATTAAACCTGCAATCAGATTTAAAAAAATCTGTTATAGGGCAAGATGCAGCAGTTGAAGAGGTTGTAAAAGCTATAAAGATATCAAAAGCCGGACTTACTCCGCAAAGTAAGCCAATTGCATCGTTTTTGTTCTCAGGACCTACAGGTGTTGGAAAAACTGAACTCGCCATATCGCTAAGCAAAACTCTTGGAATTAACTTTGAAAGATTTGACATGAGTGAATATATGGAAAAACACGCACTAAGCAGATTAGTAGGTGCTCCACCTGGTTATGTAGGGTATGAACAAGGAGGACTTTTAACAGAAGCTATTAAAAAACATCCATACACTGTTTTACTATTAGATGAGATAGAAAAAGCACATCCTGATTTAGTCAATATACTACTTCAGATAATGGATAGTGCTACCCTTACAGACAACAATGGGTATAAAGCAGATTTTCAAAACGTAATTCTAATAATGACATCAAATATAGGTGCAACTTCTAGAAATGTAATGGGCTTCAATAAAGACAGCTCACTCTCTAAAGGTGAAGAGCTCAAGTCTTTCTTTACCCCAGAATTTAGAAATAGACTAGATGCAATAGTTGAATTTGAACAACTGAATATGCAAACTGTAAAAGGTATAGTTGGCAAATTCATTAATGAGCTAAATAACGAACTAAAAAAGAAAAAAATTACAGTCTCAGCCTCTCAAAGAGCAATTGATTTTATTGCTGAGAGTTCTTACTCGGCAGAGATGGGAGCAAGACCATTGAAAAGATATATACAAGACAATATTACTAATAAACTAAGTGATGAAATACTATTTGGAAAATTAAAAAATGGCGGTAGTGTGCAAGTATCATTTAATAAAAAGTTGATATTAAAGTTTAAGGAATCAGAATGAGTATATACTGTTTAAACTTGCCAAATCTATATAGAATAATTTAGTAGTATGATTCCAAAGATAGAAAAACATGAGCTGATTTTTCCAAATCCAAACGATGCAAACGAAGATGGTATCGTAGCTTGGGGTGGAGACTTGAATCCTTCAAGGCTAATCCGTGCCTATCAAGCAGGAATATTTCCATGGTACAGCAAGAACGACCCAATTATATGGTGGTCTACAAACCCACGTTTAATAATGGAGTTAGATGACTTCAAAATAACTAGATCCCTAAGAAAAAGTATTAAAAAATTTGAATATAAATTTGACACAGATTTTATACAAGTTATGAAAAACTGCAGTTCAGTATCAAGAAACAATCAAAATGGAACTTGGATTAGTACTGAAATTATAGAAGCGTATAGTGTACTTAACGGAATGGGAATAGCTCATAGTATTGAAAGTTATTTAGATGGTAATCTTGTTGGTGGATTATATGGCGTAGTAGTTGGAAAAGTATTTTGTGGAGAGTCAATGTTCTCTTTTGTAAGTGATTCATCAAAGTCTGCTTATGCAATTTTAGTGAAACATCTAAAATATTGGGGCTATGACTTTATTGACTGTCAGGTACCAACTGATCATCTTAAAAGTTTAGGAGCAATAGAAGTAAATAGAGAATACTTTTTAGATAGACTTCATAAAGTAAATATGCAAACTATAGAGCACTATTGGGAGATAGAAAATTCTTTATTAGATAATTAGTAAAAAAGTTAGTTTGAAAAAAAGTTAATTAAATGATTGTTAGTAAAGATTAGAAGTAAATTGATCAACTAGGCAGCGACCTACATTTCCACACCTGAAAGATGCAGTATTATCAGCGATGAGAGGCTTAGCTTCTGGGTTCGGAATGGAGCCAGGCGTTTCCCTCTCTCTATAGCCACCTAGACAATCAAGTGTAAAGACATCTAGATGTTCTTACATTTGACTGTTAGAGTCAATTAAAGTGAGTGTTTATACTATTTCTAGTATACATTATTGTTTAAGTCAACATTTTTTCTAAATAACTGTATCAGTACACGGTTCATTAAATAGTGTGTTTACACTAAGTAAGGTAGTGAACGAAGTTGTGTTCTATTCAAAGAACTGTAAAAAAAGACAAACGTACTATTAGTACTGGTCAGCTAAACATATTACTATGCGTACACACCCAGCCTATCAAGCTTGTAGTCTTCAAGCGTACTTCAGGGAACGTTCATCTTGGAGTTGGCTTCCCGCTTAGATGCTTTCAGCGGTTATCTCATCCATGCGTAGCTACCCAGCGATGCTCTTGGCAGAACAACTGGTGCACCAGTGGCATGTCCAACCCGGTCCTCTCGTACTAGGGTCAGCTCTCCTCAACGTTCCTACGCCCACGGAAGATAGGGACCGAACTGTCTCACGACGTTCTGAACCCAGCTCGCGTACCGCTTTAAATGGCGAACAGCCATACCCTTGGGACCTGCTCCAGCCCCAGGATGCGATGAGCCGACATCGAGGTGCCAAACCTCCCCGTCGATGTGAGCTCTTGGGGGAGATCAGCCTGTTATCCCCGGCGTACCTTTTATCCTTTGAGCGATGGCCCTTCCACACAGAACCACCGGATCACTATGACCGTCTTTCGACTCTGCTCGACTTGTATGTCTCACAGTCAGTCCGGCTTGTGCCATTATACTCTACGGTGGATTTCCAACCCACCTGAGCCGAACTTTGTAAGCCTCCGTTACTTTTTAGGAGGCGACCGCCCCAGTCAAACTACCCACCAGACATTGTCCTCGCACAAGATAATTGTACCGAGTTAGCTATCAGAATATTCAAGGGTGGTATCTCAAGGATGCCTCATCATAAACTGGCGTCTATGAATCAAAGGCTCCCACCTATCCTGCACGTGAATATCCCAATAGCAGTGTCAAGCTATAGTAAAGGTGCACGGGGTCTTTCCGTCTTTCCGCGGGTAGGAGGAATTTTCACCTCCACTACAATTTCACTGGATCCATTGTTGAGACAGCTCCCATCTCGTTACGCCATTCATGCAGGTCGGTATTTAACCGACAAGGAATTTCGCTACCTTAGGACCGTTATAGTTACGGCCGCCGTTTACTTGTGCTTCATTTCAATGCTTCGCAGAGCTAACAAATCCATTTAACATTCAAGCACCGGGCAGGCGTCACACCCTATACATCCTCTTACGAGTTAGCAGAGTGCTGTGTTTTTGGTAAACAGTCGGGAGGGACACTTTGCTGCGACCCGTCAATGCTTTGGAGAGTAAATCTCCTAACAAATAGGGCACACCTTATACCGAAGATACGGTGCTAGTTTGCAGAGTTCCTTAACAATGGTTCATCCACGCGCCTTAGAATACTCATCTCACCCACCTGTGTTGGTTTACGGTACGGGCAACGGTTGTTCTCGTTTAGAGGCTTTTCTCGGCACGACAGTATCATCGATTCTCCGCGCTGGCCGAAGCCATTGCAGAGCCTGTAAGATCTCGGTCGAATGACAAACGGATTTTCCTATTTGTCGACCTACGTCCTTCGACCCACTATTCCATCAGTGAGCTCGATTAACTCTATGCGTCCCCCCATCACTCAAACGAACAACCGTCGGTATCGGAATATTAACCGATTTGCCATCGTCTACCCCTTTCGGACTCGACTTAGGTCCCGACTAACCCTACGATGACGAGCATCGCGTAGGAAACCTTGGGTTTACGGCGAAGAAGATTCTCACTTCTTTTCTCGCTACTCATGCCTGCATGCTCACTTCCATCCGCTCCAGCACTCCTTACCGGTGTACCTTCAACGCTGAATGGAACGCTCTCCTACCACTCATAGTAAACTATGAATCTAGAGCTTCGGTGCTTGTCTTAGCCCCGTTATATTTTCGGCGCAAAATCGCTAGACCAGTGAGCTGTTACGCTTTCTTTAAAGGGTGGCTGCTTCTAAGCCAACCTCCTGGTTGTCACAGCAACTTCACATCCTTTTCCACTTAGACAAGACTTTGGGACCTTAGCTGCTAGTCTGGGTTGTTCCCCTCTCGACGATGGATTTTATCACCCACCGCCTGACTCCCGAGGTTACACATGAAGTATTCGGAGTTTGATAGGGTTTGGTACCGCGGTAAGCAGCCCTAGCCCTGTCAGTGCTCTACCCCTTCATGCTAATGCTCGAGGCTATACCTAAATATATTTCGGAGAGAACCAGCTATCACTGAGTTTGATTGGCCTTTCACCCCTATCCACAAGTCATCCCAAAAGTTTTCAACCTTTACGGGTTCGGTCCTCCACTGGCTCTTACACCAGCTTCAACCTGCTCATGGATAGATCACTCAGTTTCGGGTCTGCAGCATCTGACTAATTCGCCCTATTAAGACTCGCTTTCGCTACGGCTTCTCGTTTGATTAACCTTGCCAGATACCACAACTCGCAGGCTCATTATGCAAAAGGCAGTCCGTCACACTTGTCTTACGACAATAGTGCTCCGAATGATTGTAAGCCATAGGTTTCAGGTTCTATTTCACTCCGCTCACCGCGGTCCTTTTCACCTTTCCCTCACGGTACTTGTTCGCTATCGGTCTAGTAGTAGTATTTAGGGTTGGAGGGTGGTCCCCCCATATTCAGTCAAGATAACACGTGTCCCGACCTACTCGTTCCTTAGTCTAGTACCATATAAATGTTTTCGCTTACGGGGATATCACCCTCTATGTCCACTCTTTCCAAAGTGTTCGGCTAACAAATATATTATCACTAAGTGCCCTAATCCCATTTCGCTCGCCGCTACTATGGGAATCTCGTTTGATTTCTTTTCCTTCAGGTACTGAGATGTTTCACTTCCCTGAGTTCGCCCCCCGTAGGGTAACATGACTCGCGCCATGCTGGGTCGCCCCATTCAGAAATCCCCGGATCAAAGCTCTTTGGCAGCTCCCCGAGGCTTATCGCAGCCTAATACGTCTTTCATCGCCTCTACTAGCCAAGGCATCCACCTATGGCCCTTAATATCTTTTTTTCTAATTTGCGTTCACTACCTTACTTAATGTATCTCTACTTAAAGCAAGTCAGTGTACTGTTGATTGTAGTTATTTAGTTAATATAATTAATAATTGAATAAATTCTTTTATCTTTTATATATGTTGACTTTGACAATAATAATTTAATGAACGATAGACTTTGAAGTCTAATCTAAACTCTCTGTTAAGAACTTAGATTAAGCTTTTTCTATTAATAAATGATGAAATGGTGGAGAATAGCGGGATCGAACCGCTGACCTCCTGCGTGCAAGGCAGGCGCTCTCCCAGCTGAGCTAATTCCCCATTTCAAATGAACACAGATCACTGAAAACTAAGCAAGCAAACAAACTAATAACTAATATTATCTCTCGTGAGATTTTCTTTGTATGTCAATTCAAATGAATGATTGACTTTACTCTAGAAAGGAGGTGATCCAACCGCAGGTTCTCCTACGGTTACCTTGTTACGACTTCACCCCAGTCGCTAATTCCACCGTAAGTGGTAGCCCCCCGAAGGTTAGCTTCCCAATTTCGGGTGAAATCAACTCCCATGGTGTGACGGGCGGTGAGTACAAGACCCGGGAACGTATTCACCGTAGCATTGCTGATCTACGATTACTAGTGATTCCAGCTTCATGAAGTCGAGTTGCAGACTTCAATCCGAACTGAGAGACGCTTTGTGAGATTGGCTCCACCTCGCGGTATTGCAACTCTCTGTACGCCCCATTGTAGCACGTGTGTAGCCCTAGCCATAAGGGCCATGATGACTTGACGTCGTCCTCACCTTCCTCCTCCTTGCGAAGGCAGTCTCCCTAGAGTGCCCAGCTTAACCTGCTGGCAACTAAGGACGAGGGTTGCGCTCGTTGCGGGACTTAACCCAACATCTCACGACACGAGCTGACGACAGCCGTGCAGCACCTGTTTTCAAGTTCCCCGAAGGGCACCACTCCATCTCTGGTGTGTTCTATCAATGTCAAGGCTAGGTAAGGTTCTTCGCGTATCTTCGAATTAAACCACATGCTCCACCACTTGTGCGGGTCCCCGTCTATTCCTTTGAGTTTTAATCTTGCGACCGTACTCCCCAGGCGGAACACTTAATCTGTTAAGTGCATCACCGAGATGACAAGCATCCCGACGACTAGTGTTCATCGTTTAGGGCGTGGACTACCGGGGTATCTAATCCCGTTTGCTCCCCACGCTTTCACGCCTTAGCGTCAGTAATGTTCCAGGAGATCGCCTTCGCTTTAGGTATTCCTAGTGATATCTACGGATTTTACCCCTACACCACTAATTCCATCTCCCCCTCCCATACTCTAGGTTGGAAGTTTCAAGTGCAGTTCTACAGTTAAGCTGTAGGATTTCACACCTGACTTTCCAACCCGCCTACGCGTCCTTTACGCCCAGTGATTCCGAGTAACGCTTGCACCCTCCGTATTACCGCGGCTGCTGGCACGGAGTTAGCCGGTGCTTATTCATGAGCTACCGTCATTTTCTTGACTCATAAAAGGAGTTTACACACCGAAATGCGTCATCCTCCACGCGGCGTTGCTGCATCAGGGTTTCCCCCATTGTGCAATATTCCTCACTGCTGCCTCCCGTAGGAGTCTGGTCCGTGTCTCAGTACCAGTGTGGCGGATCATCCTCTCAAACCCGCTACCCGTCATTGCCTTGGTGAGCTCTTACCTCACCAACAAACTGATGGGATATAGTCTGATCTTCAAGCGAAAAAACGTTTCCCGACTCTACTTAAGTAGAGAAGGTATATCCAGTATTAATCATCGTTTCCAATGGCTATCCCGGTCTTGAAGGTACATTAACTATATATTACTCACCCGTGCGCCACTAATCATAAGAGCAAGCTCTTAATCATCGTTCGACTTGCATGTGTTAAGCACGCCGCCAGCGTTCACTCTGAGCCAGGATCAAACTCTCCATAATTAATTATGTAAAGAACACATTGCTGTGCATTACTGATCATTGCCCAAGATTATTAAATCATTGGCTTTGTTGCCACTTGCTATAAATAGCTAGTGGACTTTTTGTATAGTATCTATTTCTATTGGGTATCTATATTGCTATAGACCAAACAGAATAGACGGTTGTTGTTATATTAGTTATTTCTAAGTAAACTTATAGTGACTAACTAAACTATATTAGTTATTTCGTCTGTTTACTTGCTTAGTTTTCAATGATCTCAAACATATTCAAAAGCTTCTACTCGAAGTCTCTCTAGGCCTTAACTTAAGGTCTCTGTGTTTGTGGATGGGAATTATAGGCAAGTTGTGCTTAGTTATTTCTTAATCGCTGAAAGTTATTTAAAAAAATTTGTTAAGAGAAAAGTAGATAGTAAAAACAACCTACTTTTCTCTATTAATTTCTATATATGCAGGCTCTGAAAAGTTTGGAACATCATCATATGAAAAAACTGCATAATACTTATGTATTTTTGTATCTCCAAAATTATCGTATGTGTAACTGTCTAATCCACCATAAAGTTTTTGCCCATCATATGGTGAACATGGAATTTTAAAAGGATTTTTAACAACTATTGCACCTTTATACCCATCATCCTTTGGCGTATCCCAATCTAACTTTATCATATTATTTTCTATTGAGTATCTTAAATTATCAACTTTAGCTGGTGCAACTCTTCGTTTTTTAATATAATTTATTATTAAAGAGGGGCGTTTCTCTCTTTTTTTATCGCACCAATCTACATTTTGTGCTTTTGAAAACAGTTTTTGAGTTGAAGCTGAAATAATGAAAACGGCTTTTGAATTTATTCTTGTCGCTTTAGCTTTCTCTACCATTTCATTTATAGCATGAGTATCAAAAACGAACCTCTGCTTAGATTCTTTTTTTATATCACTTACGCTAACATCATATCCTATCCTTTCAATTATCTTTCTATATTTAATCTTGTCATAACTTTTTTCACCTTCATATGGAGTAATCATCTCTATATGAAAACGGAGACTGTTATCTGAGTTTACTGTTTGAACATCCAATTCTATATAAGAAGTTGAAATAACAGTATTATCCATCTCTGGCAATTGAGAAAGATCAAACTCAAAACAAGCATATTTTTTATTACCAGCTTTGTCAAAACCTACTACCAATTTGTTTTCAACTAATTTATCTTTGTAGGCAGTATACTCATATGATGATCTAAGTTCTGTCTTAGTTTCACTTATTGTATATGATATATCAAGTTTAGGCCTATATGAAAGTCCTCCGCTAAATTTTCCATAT